>DATGND010000045.1:0-8787 GCA_035306925.1 Bacteriovoracaceae bacterium
ATTTTGTAATTTCTCGTAAAAAGATTGAAATTCATAATTAGTTAAAAAAATATGAATATCGCCCACCTTATTAGAATTGGGTTTACTCAAGACGGGATAACTTTTGAGAGGAATTCGGTTATGATAAGTTGCGCACTTACCTTTAATATCGATTATGAAAATTGGAGAATCCTTAATAAATTCTGTAAAATGAGGATCTGAAATTTCGATATTAGATTCCTGAACTTTAAAATTCTCTATCGCAAGCCTCTTATTAATTGTTACAGACGAGACTTCTTCAAATTCAAAGTTCACATCCCTTGAGTGAGTACTAAGAAATTTATAACTTAACTTATTATTATTAAGAACTAATTCATGATCAGGGAAACGTATATCAAACATATCTACAAGTTCATTGAAATCAATTTGAATACGGTAGGGATCATTTTTTTCTTTTGTGACAGAAAGAGGATAATACATCTTATACGATTCCCATTCTGTATCACCTCGAAGATATAGGAAGTAGTCTCCTTCAGCTAATTTGAAATATATCTGTTCTCCTTCAGTGACTTTACTTATATCATGACCTAGAAGTGAAGCCGATAGGCTTGCACCTTTGGGCCAATTTTTACCCATGCTAATATAAAATTCTTGATGCGCAGGAAGTATTGTATTGTTTGCGAGTTGAACGATTCCATCTGCAGGAACTTTTACTCGTTCATAAATATCAAATCCGTTGTTAATAAAATCATATACAATAACCTCAGATCCTGGTGGAGCTTTTAATTTGGTCAATGGACTTGGGAAGGACACACTTAAATCGCTTTTGTCATATTGACCATGGATGCCAATGGATAGAAAACCATTTGCTTTCTTTACAAAAGAAGGTTGAAGATTTACTTCAACCCTGACTCGAGAACCATTTGTAAGTATTTCTTCGATTTTGCATTCGTGAATCTTCTTTTCACATTTTAAATTTTGAAAATCACCTGCATCGTTCCAACAATCTAATGCCTCATCATAACGATCAGAATCTACCATTTTTTTATCTGCAAGATTTAAGATTATCGGATTTGTCGCCCATGACGATTGTGATGAAACTGATAATAAAATTAGTATTAAGATACTTTTTAACATCATCATTTAAGTGATCTCCTAAATGATAGGATAAACTCTTCCGAGGCAATCCAAACTTAAGATTCTCCGAATTAAAGGATATCAATCACATGCCTGAAGTATGGTTCCAACACAAAACCTAGATTTTCAATTTCAGCAGTTATGCCAGAATTACACAGCTGGCTTCGGCTGGCATAGACTCAAAATCAGTGTTAAGATAGGCTCATTATTAAGAGGTTATAAGACATGCCCGAACTCCCCGAAGTCGCCACAATAAAATCCCAACTCTCCGAATACCTCCCTTTTAAAGTCTTAAAAATGAAGACAACGCCCGAGTTGTTTCAAAATGTGGCCCACACCAAGTTAAATCTTAAAAACCTCACATTGGTGGAAATTCGTCGTAAGGGGAAGATGCTTGATTTTATCTTTGATGATGGTTCACACCTCCTCTCCCACTTGGGAATGACTGGCACGTGGCTTATTGGAGAAGACCTCAAGCCTGGAAAACACTCCCACCTTATCCTTCAAGGTGAATCGCTCACACTGATCTATGATGATCCTCGCCGCTTTGGGCACATGTATCACTACAATGAAGCTCAAGCGAATGAGAAACTTTCGGAGCTGGGGATGGATCTTGCTGATCCAGGGCTGGACCTGGAATATCTCACTCAAAGTCTCAAACGCTATCCTGAGCGTCCCCTTAAAGTAACTCTTCTTGATCAGAAACTTTTTGCGGGTTCTGGTAACTATATTGCCAATGAAATTTGCGCGCGAGCGGGAATTCTTCCTACCAGAAAATGTAAAGACATTAAAAAGAGCGAGTTTCCGAAAATCCTCAAGGCCATAAGTGATGTTCTTAATCCGGCAATCAGTTCTGGTGGAACCACTTTTCAAGGAGGATATCGGGATGCCAAAGGGGAAAAAGGTCTAGGAGTCACTCATTTAGTCGTTTTTTATCAAAAGACCTGCCAACTTTGTAAAAAAAATCCAGTTACTAAAATAATCCTTGGAGGTCGGGGAACCTATTTCTGTTCAAAATGTCAGAAATAAATTTTTTCTTATCATTTCTGACACCTCTTCCTTAAGCATTCGTTTTACTTATAGAATTATTCTATGATTAAACGAATTCTTATTTTTGTTTTCAGTTTTTTTCTCTTTCCTCTTCCGACTTTTGCTCAAATAGATCTCAGCACAAAATTCAAACAAATACTGGATCAGAAAAAAGAACTCACTCTAGAAGAACAACGTCAGCTTAGAAAGTATGATATTTACTTTATCCCCGGCATCTTTGCCGAAAGTCTTATCAGGGAAGATAGAAGATCGGTTGTGGATTTTTCAATCATCACGAAGGACTATTTTGGGGAGAATATTAAAGTTCTACAAAGTAAGTATCGACTCCCGGCCTTTCGCTTGAGTACCTCTTCCTATAATGTGGAGGAAACCAAGGCCAATATAAATAATGCTGTTACCTTGTCAGCGCAAAACAGAAGAAAAGTTATTCTGGTTTCCCATTCTCTAGGAGGACTTGCTCTCCTTGAGGAGCTAGTGACAAACCCTCACTTACAAGACAACATCGCTGGCATTGTCTTTTTACAATCTCCTTTTTTTGGCTCCCCTCTCGGAGACGTTTTACTCGATCCTCCTTACTATTTAGATAGGATTCTTCATCCTATCCTTCCTTACGTAAATATCAGTCAAGATACGGTGGAGTATGTGACTCCTCAAAGCCGTCGCCTTTTCATGGCCGAGAATCAGAAGGCCATTCAAGATTTAATCAAAAGAGTTCCACTCTATACTTTTTCAAGTTCTGCCCCTGCCAATAAAAGCTTTTTTAAACCCCTTATCGACATCATGAGTGATGGTTGTTTCAAAGGGATAAAATTAGGCTGTATTACTGATATTTTCTATCAAGGGCCATACGATGAAAGTGATGGTCTCATTCCTGTTAAGAGTTCTTTTATCCCGGGAGCTGATTTTGTTTTCATGAAGAATGTTGACCATGGGGAAATTATTCTCAACCTCCCTTTTGAGGATTATGAAAAAGAACATATGACCACATCTTGGTTAAGGTTACTTCTTGAGAAGATCCATTAAGAAAAGATAAACTCACATGGAAAATACTTACTTTGCGCGAGTGTGCTTAATTTCAGCATTCTTAATCGGTATATTAACTTTTGTAGATTTTGAAATAAGCTATTTTGATCTGCAATGGCATTACTATTTAATCCGGCCATTCATTGTTATGGCCTTACTTCTACTCTCTTATCAGGCACAGAAAAGAAAAAATATTCCTCTTTATTTCTACGATATCTATAGTTTTTTACTCTACAGCCTCGCCTTCTACGGCATCGTTTATATCGCTCCAGCTTATACCTTCTGCTTCATGCATGTTTTTATAGCTATCGGTATAACAACTCAAACCACCACTTATCGCTTTGTATTTCAGTCACTCATTGGCCTCATATTATGTCTTTTAGGACATTACTTAACTCCTGAACCTCGGATTATCGTTGCAGGAAAAACCGCTAAACCTGTCATCTTTCTAGCGGCATTTATCTTCCAGCTTATTTCAGGAAATATTTATGTGTTCGTCACCCGATACCGGCTTGAAATCAACAGGCTTAATGAAAAGTATGCTCTCATCGGCCAGAAAAGTTCTTTCTTGATTCATGAAATTAAATCCCCACTCTCAAGAGTCTATGGGCAAACTCAAGTTTCCGGTGAACATGAAGAAATCATCACCAATATTAACAATGAAACAAAGCGGATTCTTTCCATCATCGAAAGTGTTGAGACTCTTATCTATAATCCAGCAGGTCTGGATAAAACCTTTCACCTTTTTTCATTAAAAGAAATAAAAGAGGAAACTCAAAAAGAATTCTCTCAATACCTTGAGTCCATGAATATCGACTTTCGCTTTGATGAAGAAGGGGCTACTCTTTTGGGGAATAAGAGTCTTATCTACCAGCTATTTAAAAACCTTATTGAAAATGCCATCGAGGCCATCGGCTATCAGGAAAATCAACGTCCCCTTATTCATATTTCTTCAAAAAGCTTTAAGAACAAGACGCAAATTAGTATAAGGAACACTCATAGTTTTATACCTAAAAGTATAAGAAGAAGGGCCTTTGATCCTCATTTTTCGACTAAACAGAAAGTGAATAACAAAGGTTTAGGACTCAGCTTAGTGAACAGTATCGTTAAGGCCCACAAGGCAAGTATCGAAGTGAACTCGGCTCTTTATTATACGGAGTTTATTATTACATTTAATCATTCTTTAAAACATGTACAAGCTTAGAGATTATCAGCAAGAAGCTGTTGATAAGACCATCAAATATTTTCAAAGAAAGCGCGATCCTGCTCTTATCGTTCTTCCTACCGGGGCCGGTAAAAGTTTAGTGATCGCAGAACTAGCTCGGATTGCCCGTGGTAGAGTGCTGGTTCTTGCCCATGTTAAAGAGTTAGTTGAACAAAACTACGATAAATATACCAGCTATGGCTTAACGGCCGGTATTTTTTCTGCGAGCTTAGGAAAAAAAGAGACTGAGCAAAAAGCGATTTTTGGAAGTATTCAATCCGTGGCCAGAGCGGACTCATCTTTCTTTAAAGATTTCTCACTGGTTATTATTGATGAATGCCACCGCATTGCGGAGGAAGGCGGAACTCAATATCAAGATGTTCTAAGCAAACTCAAAGAACAGAATCCCTCAATTTGTATTCTGGGACTCACTGCCACTCCTTACAGGTTAGGACTAGGCTGGATATATGAATATTCGAATAACGGTGAAGTTAAAAGCGAGGAACCCCGATTCTTTAAACATTGTGTATACGAACTTCCTCTCTCCTACATGATCAAGAATAAGTTCCTCACACGTCCGGTTAAAATCGATATCCCTGTTACTTCTTATGATTTTTCAGAGCTCACGGACAAAAACAAAATGTATACCACCAGTGAGGTTGAAGAACTTTTAAAAAATCAAAAGCGACTTACTCCCCTTATCGTAAAAAATATTATCGATATTGCCGAAAAATTCAATCGCCAAGGAGTGATGATTTTCACCGCTTCGGTTCGACATGCAGAAGAGGTCCTTTCTTATTTACCGGAAGATGCCGCTATTGTTATTGGCGAAACAGATATTCAGAAACGAGATCAAATCGTTGAAGATTTTAAAAATAAAAAATTTAAGTATCTCGTCAACGTCTCAGTCTTAACTACCGGCTTCGATGCTCCCCATGTGGATATGATTGCTATTCTTCGTCCTACAGAATCCAATAGCCTCTATCAGCAAATCATAGGACGGGGATTAAGATTAAGCCCTGGTAAGGAAGATTGTTTTGTCCTGGATTACACAGGGATGGGACATGATATTTACGCTCCAGAGATTAGTGATAAAAAACCTTCTAAAGAATCAGTTCCGGTTCTCGTCACTTGTCCTCAATGTCAGTTTCAAAATAACTTCTGGGGAATTGTCGATTTTGATGGAGACATCATCGAACACTTTGGAAGAAAGTGTCGTGGGGCCATTCATGACCCACAAACCCTCACAGTGAAACCTTGTGGCTATCGCTTTCGTTATAAACTTTGCCACAACTGCCATGCCGAAAATGATATCAGTGCACGAACCAGTCTTCAGTGTAATGCCACTTTAGTTCATGCTGACTCAAAACTTAAACACGCGAAACTCTCTAAGAATGCTCACATTCTTACTCCTGAAAAAATTATTTTTAACGAGCTCTCTGATAAGAATGGTAATCCCTATTTGGAAGTCCGCTACTATGATGTAGACGCTCAATATATTAGTGAAGCTTATTTTTTTAATAACTCCAGCGCTTTAAAAAAATTCAACATTAACTTTCTTCGCTCTCATCTCAAACGTCCGGAAAAGTTTTTCTCTGTTAAATCGGCAAAGGACGTTATCGAACATCAATCACTCTTACGTCTTCCTTCTTTTATTATTGCTCGTAAACAAGATAAGTTTTGGAAAATCACTGAAAAGATTTTTTCAGAGGAACTTTCAAAATAATTAAGAATTCTTAAGCATCCTAAGTAAGGGAAACTTGGTAACCTAATAAAGAAATGTTAAAAAATTAAGAAGTAAGGGTGTAAATGAAGGATCGCGTCGCTCTGTTTGATGATAATGTTGCTAACTTAGATCTTTACGAAAGTTTTTTAGGCCATAGTTATGAATGCGCCAAATTTATTAATCCTTTCAGCTACGAAAAAGCTTTAGAGTTCAATCCCGATATCATTATTATTGATGTCATGATGCCAGTGATGGATGGGATAGAGCTATATAAAAAAGTTGTCAGTCATAAGAACTATAATGGATGTCCCATACTTTTTATTTCTGCATCCGGCTCAGAAGAGGTTCTTCTTAAGGCCCTCAAGTGTGGAGGCCAAGGTTTTTTAAGTCGTTCCATGAGTCGAGAAGAAATTCTTTACCGCATCCGCAATCAAGTTGATTATTTCAAAAACAATAAAATTGTTTATAGCCTCGGCGAAGTTAAAATGGATCTTAAATCGCTGAAGGCCTATGAAAATGATGTAATCATCGATTTGACGCTGACTGAATTCAAAATTCTTAAAACACTTCTGACTCGTTACCCCCAGCACATAACACGTGAACAAATTAATGAAGAGATCTGGCCCGGTTTGGTCGTACAGGCCAATACCTTAAATACCCATCTTTCCAATTTGCGGGGAAAGTTTTCTAAATGGTCTTATGAGATACAGCACATAAAAAATTTTGGAATTATCATTTCTCCGAAAGCATAATTCTGGCCTAATTTACTTGAGATTAATTGCTTAATACTCAGAGTCGCCATTAAACCTTTATGGAACTTTCATGGAGGTTTGATGTGAACTTCAAAATTATTTCCCTCTTATCTCTTATTACACTCATCGGCTGTGGCGAAACCAGTAAAGATAAAAAGAAATCAAGTTCTGTTCTACAAGAAATTACCCTCGATAGTAGTTTCATCTTTAAAGATCTTCCGCTGACTGGAGCTGTAAAAGAAAATGAAACTCTATGGTCTGGTGATCACTGGCCAATGAATAAAAGCTCCATTAATTATCGTTGGCAGACTAATGAAAAAAACTTTCAAGAGTATCATCTCTTAAATCTGGAAGAGCTAAAACTCATGAGTGAAGATGAGATTGCTCATCTCTCTCCCACTGAAAAATTAGACATTCTTATAGGAGATTACAAATACTCTTTTTTTAAAGAAGTCGCCAAAAAAGTAAATATCGTCGCTCTCTCATGGGAAGGTATTGGTGATGGCTGGGCCGCTGCAACTGTTTTTCATCAAGAACCCAAGCCTGTCACACTTACGAACCCTGATAATATTGTCGTAAGCTTTGGCTCATCTGATATTAAGGCCCTCTTAAGTTACTACTATTCATCTGTACATAAGGCCGCTAGAGAACAGATGGGATTAAGATGTAACTCTCCTCAAGAAAAAGCGAGTGAAGATAAAAATTGTAATAATGATTTAACTGCTGCTCAATTTCACCAAGCACTAGGAAAAGTTGTTGGCCAATCAAAACGTCCTCTCATTATGGATATCGATCGCTATGAGCAAGTGTGGAATCACCCGATCCTTTCTTATGAAGCATCTATCATCAGTGAAGGTGACCCAGCAGAAAAGGCACCAAAAGAGGCGAAGAAAACCATTGGTATTAAAAACAAAGTCACCTATCTTGACCGCTCTTATAATCACGCTTGGAATCCAGTAAAAGGCACATGGAACCAGGTCTCTACTAACAGAGTATATTCATATCAGCTTCATTTAGATCAAAAAGGAAAAGTAATCGGAAGTAATTGGGTGTCCCACGATCGTCCGGACTTTCTGTGGCTCCCTCAAAAAGCAGAGAAATTTAGCGGAAAACTTTCTGTACTTGAAAAACTATTAAAGTAAGTGCTTTTTAGCACTTACTTTTTATCCAGAACTTTGATGGTAAAATCGTAGTCGTTATCTTGATCTTTTTGAAACTTGGTCTCACTGATGAGTTTGTAGTTTTTTATAGAAAGAGTCGGGAAGAAAGCATCCCCTTCTATTTCGCAATTCACTTCTGTTAAGTAGATACGATCTACTAGAGAAAGGGCATAACGAAAAATCTTCTCTCCACCAATGATAAAGAGTTCCGACTCTCCTGCTCTTTCTGCAAACTTTATAGCGCGAAAAATAGAGTTGAACCAATAAACATTTTCGCTAATTTCACGGGGATTATTAGAGATCACAAGACTCACTCTATTAGGAAGAGGTTTCCCAATGGATTCAAAAGTCTTTCGCCCCATAAGAATGTGATGACCTGTGGTCAATTTTTTAAAGTTCTGTAAATCGGACTTTAAGTGCCATGGAAGCGTGTTATTAATTCCGATAACGTTGTTTTTAGATTTAGCAACGATAAATGAAACTCTCATTATACGGCCACCGCTCCTTTTATATGAGGATGAGCTTGATAATTGACGAGCTCAAAATCCTCAAATTTAAAGTCAAAAATATCCTTGATCTCAGGATTGATTTTCATCTGAGGTAGAGGATAAGGCTCACGGGTAAGCTGTAGCTGGGCCTGTTCCAGATGATTCAAATAAAGATGAGCATCACCGAACGTATGAACGAAGTCACCAAGGCCAAGATCACAAACTTGAGCAATCATCATCGTAAGTAAAGCATAGCTGGCAATATTAA
>DATGND010000046.1:0-31473 GCA_035306925.1 Bacteriovoracaceae bacterium
GCAAATTGTTATTTGTCGAGCAGACAGGGAAATTGAACCATCCATCATTGAGAAGATTTCTCTTTTCTGTAACATCCCGAAGAAAAATGTTTTTCAGAGTATCGATCTGGATTTAATTTATAAAGTGCCTCTGGCCTTCCATCAGCAAGGTCTTGATAAGCGAATCACTGAACTTCTTGGTATCTGGGCGACAGAGCCTAGCTTAGAAGAAATGCAAAAGGTGATTTATAATGCAGAAAATCCTCTGAAGACTGTTAATATCGGAGTCGTAGGAAAATACACTGAACTCATTGAATCCTACAAATCCTTAGATGAAGCCCTGAGACATGGGGCCATTGCTAATCAAGTAAAATTGAATCTTATCTACATTGATGCTGAAGACTTAGAAAAAGGCATCAAGATTGATTTATTAGAGAAGGTAGATGGAATTCTTGTTCCAGGAGGTTTTGGAAGCCGAGGAACAGAAGGAAAAATTACTGCTATCGAGTTTGCCCGAACTCATAAGAAACCATTCTTCGGAATCTGTTTGGGAATGCAATTAGCTGTTATTGAGTTTGCTCGCAACGTGGCCGGACTTAAAAATGCTACCAGTCAGGAATTTTCAGAGACTGGTGATTTGATTGTTCACTATATGCAGGGACAAAAAGAAGCGGTGAAAGGTGGAAGTATGAGACTGGGCTCCTATGAGTGCCAGTTTATTCCAGGATCTCTTGGGGAGAAAGTTTATGGTGCTAGTCTTGTTCATGAAAGACATAGACACCGTTTAGAAGTTAATAATGAGTATGTTGAACAATTAAAAGAAAAGGGACTTGTGGTTTCAGGAACGAATCCAGGACTTAATTTAGTAGAGGTGATTGAGATTAAAGATCATCCTTTCTTTATTGCCTGTCAGTATCATCCTGAATTCAAATCAAGACCATTTAAACCGCACCCGCTATTTGTAAGTTTTATCAAAGCAAGTGCAAAGTAAGAGGAAATTATGACAAAGAAAATGGATTTTTATATTGGCCCTTGTGTTTTAGAGAGTGAAGCTCTTGCTCGTCAAATTGCTGAAACACTTTTAAAAGATCTTGAACCATTTAAGGATCAAATCAATCTTCATTTCAAAGGAAGCTGGGATAAAGCAAACCGCTCTTCATACACTTCTTATCGCGGTCCAGGGTTAGATGAAGGGTTAAGAATTCTTGAAATGATCAATAAAGAATATGGTCTTCCTACACTGACTGACTATCATGTTCCGGATCAAGCGGATGCTGTAGGTTCTGTGGTTAGTGTACTTCAGGTACCAGCCTTCTTATGTCGTCAAACCGATATGATTTTTGAAGGAGCTAAAGCTTGTAAGAAGTATGACCGTGAACTGAAAGTAAAAAAAGGTCAGTTCCTTTCACCTGAAGAAACAAAGAACATTGTAGATAAGGCCACTGAGTTCTTACCGCTTGAGAAAATTATTCTAACAGAGCGTGGGACTTCATTTGGGTATAACAACCTTGTGGTCGACATGGCTTCATTCATGATTATGAAATCCTTTGGTGTGAGAACAGTTCACGATGCTACTCACTGTGTGCAACGTCCAGGAGGCCTTGGAACAGCAACAGGTGGTAAGCGTGAACAGATTCTAGTTCTAGCACGTGCTGCTGTAGCCGCCGGAGCAGATGGAATCTTTATGGAATGTCATCCAAATCCTCCTGAGGCAAAATCCGATGCAGCAACAGCTCTTCCGCTAGATCAGGTAAAAACTGTGGTGAATGAACTTCTACGTATTCGTCAGGCGGTTATTTAATGAGTCTTAGGGAAGTTGCTAAAAAGTTTGAAAGCAAACTAAAAAAAATTAAAGTAGTCGCTTTTGATCTTGATGGGATTCTTACTGATGCTCATGTCTGGTGGGAAAGTGAGGAAGTTGGATTCAACCGTTTTTTTAATATTTACGATGGCTATGGGATGAAGCTTTTAATGGCACATGGTCTTAAAGTAGGTGTGATTACGGGTGGTAATTCTATCTCCGTTCAAAAAAGAGTAACACAGCTAGGACTTGACTTCTGTCATGCAGGAAATGAGGACAAGCGTGAAGCTTTTAACTCTCTTTTGAGAGAATACAATGTAGATGCTAGCGAAGTTCTTTACATGGGAGATGAGTTATTTGATATTCCTCTTCTTAAAAGAGCTGGCTTTTCTGCTACAGTTCCAAATACCTCCGATGAAGTAAAAGAGATTGTTGACTATGTTACCGTTCGTGAGAGTGGTAAAGGTTGTGCTCGCGAGGTAATTGATCTACTTCGATATGTTCAAGGAATTGAATCTTCAGTTAAGGATTTCTAATGGGAAAGAAGCTGTACAAAACCTCCATGCTGCTGGTCTTTAAGCTGATTGTTTTTTCAGTGGTGGTTTTTTTCTTTAATAACTTTTATCTAGAAACTTTTACTAATCCTAAGTTTAATCTGGAGAGTGGGCGATCAGTTTTAGATGTGCTTAACTTTCATTACAGATATCCAGAAGACTTCATTCGCTTTTTCTTTATCATTATTGTTCCAGCGATCTACTATGCCTTCTTTAGAGGAATCTCTTTTCATGAAAAGGGTTTTGTCTATAACAGAGGGCTTCCTTTTATGAATCGCAGTGTGAGTTTTGAGAATGTGGCAAGTTATAAATTGCTTCATCCTCAACTAGCTCTTTCTATTCATTGTAAGAATGGAGACGTGTTTTTAGTAGCAGACAATAATATTGAACGAGTTATTGCGATCCTTGATCAGCAAAATATTCCAGGCAACCTTGCTCCAGATGAATTCGTAAGAATGATTACGAGCTATAGAAAGTTCTTAATTGTTATCATCATTGTTTCGTTGACTTTATTCTTCTTAAGAAAAATCGGACTTCTTTTTATTTAGTACAATGGCCTCACTTAAATGTGGGGCCATTTTATATAAGAGAGATTGTTTTTGCTTTTTCTAATCGATTCCAAATAGCTTTCCAGTCTTCGCTTTGCCATTCTTTATTTTGAACACAAAGGATAATATCATTACCCTGTTGTTCAAAAGACCTCATCTTTTCATAAAGCTCACGGGAAGCAATTAATGGATTTTCCGGCTGAAGCCAAAGGGCAGGGGAAGAGAATTTTTTTTCTAATTGCTTTTCAATAGGTCCTTTAAGTGTTTCCCACGTTCCGTTCTCTGGAATAATGACGAGTGGGATATTAGGCATATAGTGATGCTTTAACTGTCCTGGGGCAACAGGGGATTGAGCATAGAGAACAGGAACATTGAGATTCTGATCTTGTAAAATTTTTGAAAGGGCCTGGGCAGTATAAAAGCCTGGGCGATAAATTTTTACTTCACCATTCTCTATGCCTGCGACAGTTGACTCAATTCCGATTTCACATGGTCCACCATCGAGTATCTTTACATTCCCTTCAAATTCTCTCTCAACATGTTCAAAACGGGTTGGAGAGGTTTTTCCAAATTTATTAGCGCTCGGAGCTGCCACCCCACCAGGAATAAGTGAAAGAAGTTTGAGGGTCAAAGGGTGGTTAGGACAACGGATACCTACTGAATCAAGCCCTGAAGTAATGTAGGAGTCGATGTGAGAAGCTTTCTTAGCAATTAAAGTAAGAGGTCCTGGCCAGCAGGATTCGGCCAGGACTTGGTGGATCTCTGTCCATTCGGAAGAGAGTAACTTAGCTTTTTCAATCGAATCAATGTGTACAATAAGTGGATCAAAAAAAGGTCTTTCCTTCGTTAGAAAAATTTTTTGAATCCCTTCTGGGGATTCAATCCAACCACCCAGGCCGTAAACGGTCTCTGTAGGTATGGCCACAACTTCACCATTGAGGAGGGCTTCTTTAGCTCTTTCTATATCAACTTTCACACTTACTCACTTATGATACTTGCAGGTTGACGAGAACCTGTACTTCTTTGGAAGTTATCAATAACTCCGAGTCCGCGGAATTGTCCAGCGGAAAAGGTCGTCATAAAAGCATGCCCTTTATTTGTTGTTGCATTGAATGAACCATGAATAAAGGAGTTATCACTTCCAAAGAGAAGAACCATTTCTTCTAGTTTGGTACTTTCTTTATAAAAATCTTGAATGAATTCTCTGAAGAGCTTGGTTGAAGCTGCATAGTTATGTACTTGAAAATCTTGTTTAAAGTTTAAAAACTTGTTTCCAATTCTTTTTACACAAGCTTCATTTCCATATTGGGATTTTTTAAGTAGTGATCTTCGATGAGCATCATCCATCCATTTATAAATCATGTCTGAGTGACAAATTTTAGCAATGGAATAGAAGATATTTGATTCTGCTTGAGTTAATAGATAATGAAGTCCTGCTTCTTCAACTCTTAGTTGAGTATCCAGAGTGAGAGGTCCTCTCAACTCATTCTTTCGTAAGAATGTTTTGTAATCTTTGGGAAGACTCGTAAAATGATCTACAAAATAAATGGCCTGATTTCTTTTGGTTCCATCATACCAGCGATGAGTTCTGTTGGCCTGATAGGATTTTTTAATGACGAAAGAGAAATCTTTTAAATCAGCAATTCGTTGTACATTTAAATCATGAGATTGAGGGTGGGTTGCCTTCATCTCTAAAGTAATTTGTTTACTTAGAAGAGATTCTGTACTGGAAGCAACTGGGATTTTAAAAATTTTATAAACGACTGCTGAGAAGAGACGTGACCAGAAGTTTTGAACCAGAGTCACTGATTGTGAATAGTGTTTATAAAAGTCATGAATAATTTCATCTTTTATAACTTTAACTTGTTCGGTTTTAGATTTTTTCATGCCTCCCCAAAGGAGGATACTTCCTGTTTGGCTTAAAGAAGAGCTACTGGACTCATCCAAGCGATGAATGAAAGGAGTCAGATAAGTTATACTATCTCTTCCTCTGATAAGAGAAGCGAGCTCTCTTCTCTTTGAGGTATCAAATTGATCTAATTGGTTCTGATTAAAGGCCAGGGTAAAGGCCTGAGACTTCTCGTATTCGTAATTCAGGTCATAACGAAGAAGAGTGAGGGAGAGTAGTTCAAAGAAATCGAGTTGAAAACTCAGAGTGGCCCCCAGTTCAACTTTTTTTTCTGATTTGTGATTTATTTGATATTTGATTTTACTATCGATGACTTTTTGTAAGCTCACTAGCTTTTCAAATGCCAGAGTTGTCAGAATTCCTGCGGAGAAACTTACATTGGAAAGAGGAGGGGTCTTGATGAGCCCTCCGGCACGAACTTTCCATGAGTCTTGTCTGCGTACAATTTCTTCGTGGTCAAGATCAGTTATTCTTTGCTCGTAAAAAAACCTATAAGGGAAGAAGAGCTTTTTGAAATCTGCTCGTAATCCATCTTCATAGGAAGGAGCGTAATGGTAGTAGGTATAGGTGCGATGAAAAGATAAACCTGCAAAGGCTCCAATCTCGGTATCATTCATATTCAATAAACCATCATTCTTCATATCATCCAAAAGCTTGGTGGCTTCGATTCTGAAGGTGAAGGTATCTTGAACAATCCAGTTATCACTAAAAAGGTTTTGAGTTACCTGGCGATCAGCATTGACGGAAAACGAACCGAAGGATTTTTGCCAGCTATATCCGAGAAAATTATTTAAACCTAAGTAAAGCTCTCCATTGATAATGGTGAGATCAAGAATCTGTCTTTCTGCTATATTTTGATATTCAGTTTCGAGGTATTCTTCTACTGTTTGATAAATGGGGGAGACTTGTCCATCAACAGGAAGCGCTGCTTGAGTGGAAGATTTACTGAGAGCTTTAGTGCCCATCATAGGAGAACTTGATTCCCTTAGACTCCTTTCAAACTCAGGAGCTAGCTTGATGTGGCTAAATCCCCAAGCACTTGGCCAATGAATGAGTAAGAAAAGCATCCCTACAAAGAGCATATTACCTCAAACTTCGGCCTTCGATTGCCGATATAAGGTTTTCGGTATATAGAGAAATAAAGTTAAAGAATATATACTAGTTTTAAATGGCTGGTTGAGATTACAGGAACTTATATGAGTAATGAGAAATTTAGAGAGCTCTTAGATGAGTCATATAGCTGGCCTGATTACTATGAATTCAAGTTCATAGTTAAGATGAGTTATAAAACAGATGTCCTAGATAAACTTGTGGGCTTTAGTATTTCAGAGACCATTTCTAAGAATGGTAACTATGTTTCTATATCTGCCCGGAAATTAATGAAGAGTTCGGATGAGGTGTTAGAAGTCTATACTCTCATGTCTAAAATTGAAGGGATTCTTTCCTTATAAGGAGAAGTATGAGCTATAAAACAGCGGTGGTCATTGGTGGAGGTGCTTTTGGTTCGGCCATTGCCTTTGTTCTTGCTCAAAATTTTTCTCGAGTTCTTATTCTCGTTCGTTCTCAAAATATCTACGAAGAAATCAATTCTGGAACTAATACCACCTATCTTCCAGGACATAAGCTTCCTTCCAATATTAAGGCCGTGCAATCCTGGGAAGAGATAAAATCTCTCACTGTTGATGAGGTTCAGTTAATTGTCTCCGGTCTACCTATGTCGGCCCTTGATGAGTTTATGGGGACGCACAAGGAAGAGATTATTAAGTACTTTGAAAGAGATGTGGTGCTAGTCAATCTTGCTAAGGGGATTGATCCCGATACTCTCGCACTTCCTGATGAAATGTATTTAAAACACTTTGGACCATTTCAAGACCAGCTCATGTATCTCTCAGGCCCTTCATTTGCCCAGGAGATTCTGGAGAAGCAAGTGACACTTGTCTCACTAGCAGGAACTCATAAAGAAAAGCTTCTTCGTGTTTGTGAAATGTTTAATACCTTTTTCTTTAAGTGTCTTCCAACGACCGATGTTAAGGGTGTTTTACTGGGAGGCTCTCTTAAAAATGTTATTGCTATTGCTGGCGGTATCATTGAAGGATTGGGATATAACCATAATACGAGGGCCGCACTTATTACCCGTGGTATTGTAGAGATGCTTCGTTTTGGGGCCTTCTTTAACGCTCGTCCGGAGACTTTTTATGGTCCAAGTGGAATGGGGGATCTTATTCTCACAACGACCGGAGGGCTTTCTCGAAATAAAAGTTTTGGGCTTGAAATGGCCAAAGGTAAGAAGGCCAGTGAAGTTCTTGCTAATACTAAATCTGTGGTTGAAGGTTATAAAACGACGAAAGCTGCTTACTTTTTAGCTGAAAGAGAAAATATCAACGCTCGAATTTTTAAAGGGCTTTATCAGGTACTCTATCTTGATCAAGACCCGAGAGAAGTCATCAAAGAAATGATGAAGCTTCCCTCGAAGTTTGATGAACCTATTTAGAGATGCTGTTCAATTTTACTAATAGAGATGGTTTCTCCTAAGTGAACAATGGAGCCATCTTTTTTCTGAACAAAGTAAGCCGGAACTCCTACAACATTATGACGTCTTAAGAATTGAGTGATGTGATCATCTCTTTTCGTCCAGTCCGCGCGAAGAAGTTTCACATTGTATTTCTGTGCCAGGGCCTCAAAGGCATTTGTATCGAGAACTAGCTTTTTATTTACCTTGCAAGTCAGACACCATTCAGCAGTGAAGTCCATAAAGACTAATTCACCTTTGAGCTCAGAAAGTTTTGCTTCTGACCATGGAGTCCATTTAGAAGCCGCTTGAGCAAAAGGAGTGTGAGTTCTTAACTTAATATCTTTGAAGGCCACAAAGGTGCTCCCTAGAGTGAGAAGAATAATAGCACCAATAACGAAACGGTTTTTAATTTTCTGATACATAAAGAAAAGAAAAAACCAAAGAGCAAAGAGAAGGTTTACTCGCCAGCTAATAAGGTCAAATTCAACAAGGCTGACAAAAACATCGTAGAGCCAGATCGTTGTGATCAATAAGCTTAGACCTAAAATGTATTTTAGTTTCTCCATCCACAGTCCTGGGCGAGGAAGAAACTTCAAGCTTGCTGGAAAAAGGGAAGTCATAATAAAAGGAAAACTCAGCCCTAATCCAATAAAGAGGAAAATAAGAAAGACCGTGTAGTAATTGGTGGTAAAAGCAAAGGTTAATGCCGTTCCAAGAAAAGGAGCAGAACAAGGAGTTGAAAGAATCGTTGTAAGAACTCCTGTAAAAAAGTCTCCTAAAATACCTTCCTTAGTTTGCGCTGAACCAAGTTTTGAGCCTCCTGGAGTTTTGAATTCAAAGAGTCCAAAAAGATTTAAAGTCATGATGAAAAGAAGAATCATCATGAAGAGAACAAAGGCAGGAGATTGCAGTTGGAAGCCCCAGCCAATTTCTTCTCCTCCAACTTTAAGTGCCACCACGATCGCCGCAAGGGCCATAAAAGTAGAGAGTACTCCAAGAGTAAAAAAGAAATTGTGTTTTAATAACTTTTTCTGCGAACTTTCCTGATACTTTATTAAGCTAAAAAGCTTTAAAGAAATAACAGGCAGTACACAAGGCATGAGGTTTAAAATCAGTCCCCCAAGAAAAGCAAAAACGATATAGGCCATGATAGAACTCGTAGATGTTGGTGAGTTTTCAGGCGTGCTTTTTTCAAGGTCTGCATAAAATTGATCTAAGGCTTCAGTTCCTGCAGAGAAGTCAGAGAGCTTGAGTTCAATAATATCTACTTTTTAGCTTTGTGGATTATTGAAAAGGAAGTCAATTTTATGAGGAGTTTTAAACTTCCCATCTTCAGGTAGTTCTTGTGGTGGTTCTAGATATTCTCCATCCCAATCAATCGTTGTTTTCCCATAGATCACGTTATCTTTTAAATAAAGAGATTCTCTTTTAAAGGTAAAAGGCTGATGTGGGAATGAGGTTAAGAGGGAGAGTCTGCGAGGTAAGTCCAGTGTAGGTCTGTTTATCAAAGAGTAGTGAAGAACCAGTTCGTTCTTACCTGGAGTCTTAGTAAGATAGTACTCAAACTCTTGAGGCAGCTCTTTTTTTGCAGGAAGATTTTGAAAGGCATTCTCTAGCTCACGGTATGGAAAAGGTTTGGCCTTTCTAGAAGAAGTGAAAGTCTCTTTTTCACTTAGTAGTAGAGTAGCAGATCCGGGAATACACAAGTCCTTACAGATAAGAACATTAACAACCGCTTTGATATGGCCTTTAGTATTTTCAAAGAAAAAATGTTGTGTGTCTCCGTAACCAACGGTGTGGATATCTCCTGCTTCAATAAAGAGTTCAGGAGTTGGCCACTCATAAGCTTTAAGAGATACTTCAGATGAGCCTTTATAGAATTTAAAGGAAGAAGCAATTCCTGCATCGCCGGGATTTTTCCAATAGGTATGCCATCCTTTATCATGATCGATGGTGAGAACCAATTTATCATTCCAGCGCTGCAAGCTAAAAGTGGCATGTTCACTTGAGAAAGCAAGAGTTGAGAAGAGAAGAAGAAAAATAGCTTTCAGCATAGGAATTCCTTATAATGAATCACGAGGAGAATGTATGTATCCGTCAAAAATTATATGCCTTACTGAAGAAACAGTCGAGACTCTCTATCTTTTAGGAAAAGAAAATCTCATTGCTGGAGTCTCAGAATATGTGAAAAGACCTGCAAATCATTCTCATCCGATTGTGACTCAATTTATAAAGTGCGATTTTGATCAAATCGACTCAATTTCTCCAGATTTAGTCATTGGTTTTAGTGATTTACAGAAAGAAATCGCAAAAGAACTTATTGGCCGAGGCCATAATGTCTGGATTACCAATCAAAGGTCCCTAGAAGAGATTTTACAGCAAATTCTCTTACTCAGCCGGATTGTGGGAGAGGAGCGCCAAGGAGAGGAGCTGGTGTTAAAATTTAGAAAAAAGATCAGCGATATCCAAGAACGCTCAGGTAAGTTTAAAAGAAAAATTCGTGTTTATTTTGAGGAGTGGGATCACCCTCGCTTGACGACTATTCAGTGGGTAAGTGAACTCATTGAAATTTGTGGTGGAGAAAATATTTTTTCATCCCATAGTTTTGCCAAATATCGTGAAGTTTCTGATGAAGAAATTATCAAGAGAAATCCGGATATTATCCTAGCATCATGGTGCGGTAAGCCTTTTAAAAAAGAAAAGTTAGTGAAGAGAAGTGGTTACGAAAAGATTAATGCCATCATTAATGATCAGGTTTACGAACTACCTTCAGAGATTATTCTACAACCTGGTCCCGCGCTCTTTCTTGAAGGGATAGACATGATGTTTTCTTATTTTGAGAAAATTCCAAACCTTGACGTCTAACAAGCAGTGCTTATTATTTAGGCATGAGAAGATTAAAAGTGACTCTGCTAATTATTTTCGCTCTGGTAACTCTATCTCTTATGGCCTTTGCTAATGAGGTGAATAAGAGAAGAAATTCATTTTTTGATTTTCCTTTTTTTGGTGACAGCACTTTAGAATCGGCCATCGAACATTTTGAAAACCGAATGAGTGAGTTTTCAAGCTTTTCGCAAAGTAGTATGTTCAAAACCGAGTGGCAGCAAAGTAAAGATGGGCGCACTATCTACATCAATCCATCGGACAAAGATCAGAAGTTAGATATTAAAATCGAAAATGGCATGATTCAAATTAAGAGTGCACAAGAGAAAAGTAGCGACAATATGCGCTCTCAATCAGTCTCTACTCAGATGATGAGTATCCCGCATGATTGCGATGCTAATAAAGCACAAATTTCTCAGATGGATGATGGAGTTAAAATCTTTTTTCCTTTCAAAGGGGAAACCAAGGAGATTTCTCCGGACCGTATTCCCATTAAGCCTTCTGACGACTCTGTAGATATATAAGCCCCAGAAAACATTAGAACGGGATTAAATTAGTCAATATCTTCTAAAGTCCAAGGCATTTACGCCGATAGGTTGGGTGAGTGTAACCAACTGGAGGCCCAAAATGGCAAAGACTTTAGCTCTCTTTTTTGTACTAGGAATGTTTGTTAGCTGTGCTCACCAGGAGCGTAAAATTTCTTCGACTCCTTCTGAAGCACCAGTGAAAGAATATCCAATTCATTATCAATTTACTCGCTAAGATTTTTTTAGCCAGTCAGGAATGTTTGAAACTTCATCAAGCATTCTTTTAAATGATTCAAGTCGAGAGAGGATTAATTGATCCTCTCTTTTTGTTTTATCGAGAGTTTGAAAAAAGCATCCCTTGGCACTTTCATCGTGATTACAGTTGCTCGCAAAACGGCACTTCGTTGAGAATTCATTGATATCAGGAAATGAGTAGAGGAGTTCATCCTGTGTGAGATCATTAATGGACATGGACCTTACTCCGGGAGAGTCAATGAGGTGAAAGGATTCTGCATCGATAAGTTCTGCCCAGGTCGTTGTATGAGCACCTTTCCCAACTTTCCCCAATTCACCACTTAAAAGCTGGGCCTTCCCATGAGAAAGACTCGTTATAAGGCGGGATTTTCCCACTCCAGAGTGTCCCAAAAGAATGGCCGTTTTACCTTTAAGCTTTTGAGCAAGTTCATTAAAGCCTTGAGAAAGGTATTGTTGCCGGTATTCAGGAATTTCCGCACTGACTTCAAAGCATTCAACATCAACCCACTGAAGTCGATCAGCTTCATCACGAATACTGAACTCTTCAGGATTGTATTGATCCATTTTATTAAAAACCACAAAAGCGGGGATTTCCCAGAAGCTTGAACGGGCCAGGTAGCGGTCCACCAGGCCTCGTTTATAGGAAGGCTTTCCGGCACTGGCCACAATGAGAATAAGATCCACATTGCTGGCGATGACTTTCTTTTTTTGCTCTCGGGGGAGGTTACGGTAAATGGCATTTTGCCTTTCATTCACGCCTACAATAGTCCAGGAATCAGAAGAGGTTTCCGGGGCCTTGAGGTTGACCCAGTCTCCGACGACTAAATGATCTTCCTTGAGAAGGGTGGCCAGGGCCGTGGCTTGAACCACTTCCTTGGTTTCCACAATTTGGCAGTCAAACTGACGCTTACTTGATTTAAAAATACGGGCCTTATGAGTCATATTTTTTAACCTTAACACAAAAGTTTTAAGCTAGCGATTGACAACATTCATAAGGGTAGATAAAGTTAGTCTCCTATCCTAGTCTTAAAACTCAATGTATTTCAAGGGGTTGTGAGGCTTTCTCGTGCACTGGTAGCTCAGCTGGATAGAGCAACCGCCTTCTAAGCGGTAGGTCAGAGGTTCGAATCCTCTCCGGTGCGCCATTTTCTTCTTAAACTCTCTCCATTTCTTCATCGAGATCCTCTGGTTTCAATGCATGCTTAGCGGGGCTGCTTGCTTTACTCTTTCCAACTGTGGTCACTTAATATGCGAAGATCATCGGAGGTTTCCAATATGATCGAGACTCCATCATCGACTACAGTTCCTTTTCACGGAAATAATAAACTCTTATTTGGTATTGTCATGGGAGTCATTGCATTCTGGCTTTTTGCTCAGACAACACTCAATACCTCTACAGAGATGCAGCGTGATCTGGGTATGAATTCAAATACAATGAATATCGCAGTATCTATTACTTCATTATTCTCCGGCATTTTTATCGTTGTTATGGGTGGGCTAGCGGATTACGTTGGGAGGCTCAAGCTCACTAGAATCGGATTTTACTTCAACATAGCAGGTTCGATACTGGTGGCCATCACTCCCACTGGAGACTTGGCGACACCCATTATGTTACTAGGACGGGCCTTACAAGGTCTTTCCGCCGCATGTGTTATGCCGGCGAGTCTAGCACTCATTAAGGCTTATTGGGATGGTCCGCCAAGGCCAAAGAAGAAGGACGATTGAACGAATTACCAGTTAACCATAGTCCGTATTTTGCTCCGGTGTTACATCCAACACTTGAGACGGGAATAGAAGCTATGGCCGCAGCTGCACACGCTTGGCTTGGCACCCAATAAACAGCCCTTTCATTGGTTTATGAGATGGGAGCCGTGGAGATTTTCAGAATCATTCCACCAGAACCATCTTCATAAATAGTGATCTCTCCATTAAGTAAGTTCATCACATTCTGGGCAACCAGAAGACGTCGATCAACTCGAAAAGCTTTGGACATTTCTTCTTCGATAATCTTTTCAATATAGAAGAGAGTACTGCATTCTTTTGATGATATTGTATGAATCACTTCAATTTTTCCATCGGGCCGGGAAATCAAGGCACTGAAAGACAATGCATTTTTTAAAACAGTATTGCTGATAAGCCATTTGTTTCCAGTAACCTTAATTTCTCGAAAACTTTCTGAATCCAGTTTTAGCTTCAGGTTTTTCTTATTAACAATTTCTCTAAGATGGTTAAGCTGTTCAGTCAGAAGGGGAAGAATTTCAAAAGTTTCTTCATAAAGTTGTTCTGTCGAAGCAATATTCTGTAGTAGTTCAACTTGTTCAAAAAGATTTGTTATTGATTGAATTTCTTTTTCTGCCGTTTCTGTATTAATAAACTTGGAATCTTTTTTAGAGAGATAATCATTTTGAATATCCATCAGTTTTGCCAAAATCTCATTAGAAGTAATTTTTAATACATCACTAATATCTTCCAAGCGAGAGTAAGCTTTCTCTTTTTGAAGATGCTCTTTCATAAAAAATGAAATAATGAGAGCAAATAAGAGGGAAGAAAGAAAACGTATCCAAAATGGAAGTTCCAAGTGTGGGTTTGTTGTTTTAGGCCAGCTTTGGAAAATAATATTTCTTCCCCACAGTGAACTGCTAACTTCTTCTATCTCGTCTTCATTGTGTAGAAGCCCCGTTTCTAAGTAGATATTTTCAGTCGCTTCATCTTTTATGATGAGTTCGTACTTACTAAAAAAATCCATCGTTCGAAAATGCTCAAAGAAAAGATTAGAGCTGATGACAGGTGCGATCCATCCTTGTAGTTTATTTTTATTTTTTATAGGGATGTAAAAAATAAATCCGGGAGTTCCCTGATAAAGCTGAATGGGAGGAGAGAACCAAAACTTTTCTCCACGCTCATAGGACTTCATGAATTCTGGAAGATTCTGACTCACTTTCCCAGCCGCTCCCTGGTTAGCTTCTTCTGGGTAAGTTCTGATAATTTTCCCATCTACACCGATGTGACTGAGACCGATGATATAGTCTTTATCTTCTAAAGCCTTTTGAACAAACTCCCCATAACGCTTGCTGGTTTTTTCCTCGTTGATATAAACAGAAGACATTTGACCAATAACGAGGGCCACATCCAGGGTAAGCTGAAATCTTTTGCTGATTTCATGTTGTAGAAATCGAGTTGCTTCTCTTTGGAGAGCATTTTCTCTTTTGTTAATTTGAGAAACAATTAAATTTATCGTTGAGTAAGCGACAAAGAAAGAAATAAAAAATGTTAGAATGAGTTTCATAGTAGGAGTTAATTTCGTCATGAATCAATTGTAATTGAGTTAACTCATTTGGCGACCTTAATTTTTTCTTTTTCACTCAGCATCTTTTCTTCTAGGTATCGTTCTTCTTACATCTTAGTTATAATTCCCATACTGAGTTTGGGGAGAGAGTATGAATCTAGATCAATTTTCTGCAGTCATTTTTGATATGGATGGCGTCTTAGTAGATAATCATCATGCCCACTTTATGGCATGGATGAATTTTGCTAAGAAATATAATTTCCCCTTAAATGATGAAATTTATTTAAAAGACTTTAATGGAAAAACCAATAAAGACCTTTTTGAAATGATCTTTGGAAATATTGACCAGGACAGATTTCAAGCGCTGGTTCTTGAAAAAGAATTAATGTATCAGGAGATGGCCAAAGAACTTAAGGAGCATCGAGGATTGACTCCTTTCCTTGAATCTCTTAAGGCGAGGCAGATGAAGCTTGCAGTCGGTACATCTGCTCCAAGTATGAATGTAGAGTTTATTCTTGATCGACTTAATCTTCGTTCTTATTTTGATGTTGTGGTTGACGGATTAATGGTCTCAAAGGGGAAACCCGATCCTGAAATTTATTTAAAATGTAAAAAACTTTTAAATGTAGAGAAAGCTATTGTTTTCGAAGATGCGCTACTGGGGATTGAAGCCGCAAAAAGGGCAGACTGCTCTGTAATAGGGGTTTCTACTACTCATAAAGCAGAAGATCTGAAAGGCAAGGTGGACTTGATTGTAAAAGATTTTGTAGAGGCAAGTGAGAAGCTATTTAAATGAGAAGGGCGACATCAATTCAGAAGATGCATAAAATTAAAAATTTAAGCATTGATGAGCATGCTCATGAATACTTTGTGTGGCTACCCACACTATTTGGGGGACCGATTAATGTATTCAAAGAAAGCTCTCTCGATACAGTCTCCATAAATCTTTATAAATGGCCTTTACTGCGACTTAAAAGAATTAAGGAGAGGGAAGGCGTTCATTTTGAAGTCATAGGAGGTTTCCTTTCAAAAGGTGGAGGAAGCTTTTCTTTTTTTGAAGAGGGCGAGGAAATTATTACGGCCCTTAAAGATTTTTCTCCCAGACTTCCTTGGCCAATTTATCGATTTACGCAGTATCCTTTTCATGATCTGGTGATGTTTCTTTATTCACAACACTTAAAAAGTCTAAGATAGGTCGTTATGGAGCAAGCAATAGGTATCTTTGATTCAGGTTTAGGAGGGCTGACTGTTCTTAAAACTCTGACTGAAAATTTTCCAGGGGAGTCTTTTTGTTATTTAGGCGATATTGCCAGGCTTCCTTATGGAAACAAATCTCCTGAAACCATCAAAAAATATGGACTTCAGATTTTTGACTATTTAAAAAAACAAAATGTGAAGGCCATTATTATCGCTTGTAACTCAGCTTCCAGTGTTTTTATGGAAGACGAAGACTATCAAGGAATTCCTGTCTTAAACGTCATTGGCCCTGGAACTGAAGCTGCCCTGAAGAAAACTCGAAGTTTTAAAATAGGAGTTCTGGGAACCTCGGCCACTATTCGTTCAGAAGCCTATAAAAATTCTTTATTAAAGAACAACCCGCAAGTTGAAGTCATTTCACAAGCATCCCCCTTACTTGTCCCCTTGGTTGAGGAAGGGTGGAAAGATGATGAAGTGACGAAATTAGTCCTAAGAAAATATTTAGCTCCTTTCATTAAGGCCCAAGTGGATACGCTGATTTTAGGCTGCACTCACTATCCAGTTTTAAAAGAACAAATTGGGGAAATCACTGGTAAGGAAATATCTTTAATTGAAAGTGGTTCCGTTCTCTCAGAAAAACTGACCCACCTTTTTGATGAAGGGATTATTGCCCGCTCTCAAAAAGAGAAGGGCACAGTGGAAATTCATATCACCGATCTCACTGATCAGTTTGAAAAGCTGGCCCGAGAGCTGTTAAGTCCTCAGGATTTCACTTTATCCCGAGTGGTTTTGTAGGCCAATCAATTAATGCTTTAGATCTCGCCCTCTCAGACCGATAAGTCATTAAGACATCGATGAGAGGAGAGATTATGTCAGATGAAAAGAAAGTTGTAGATTTTATGGAAAAGCGCAAGAAATCAATTGAGCAGAAGCGCCGCTCATTTGAACGCGTCGTTTTCCAGGAATTTCTCGGTGTTTTCACAGTTATTGATGATGAAGGGTCTGGTTTTCCAGTTAAGCTGATTGATATTTCAAAAGAAGGTTGTCAGTTTCAAGTACCATTTAGCTTAAAGGCCAAGAATAAATTCAAAGAAGGCACAGAGTTCACTCTAAAACTTTATTTCGCTAAATCCACTTATCTTCCGGCCGTCGTCACTATTCGTCACGCCCAAGAATATGTGGATAAAGATGGGGATGCCTGGCTAAGACTTGGTAGTGAATTTGACACAAGTTTACCTAGTTTTACCGCTCTTTCCAGCTTTATCGATTTTATCTATCAGTACGCTGAGTTTTCTTGTGCAGACAAAGGGGAAAGCAAGGTTTATTTCCTATAAAACTTATCCCTCATTCATTACTTTTTTGTTATGATCAGACCTCCATTGGAGGTCTTTTTTATGAAAGTTGCCATTCTCGGAAGAAGCTTCATTGCCCTGGAAGCAGCACTCCGGTTTCATGCTCACGGAGCAGCAATTACCTGGTTCAATCATGAGGATGAAATTTATCCTAATGAAGCTTTTGATATCAATTGGAAAGAAGCAACTTCTGAACTTGGGGAAAAGTTCTTATCCAAAGAATTTACCCATCTAAATTATGCGGAATGGATGGCCACATATTTTAAACCTATTGAAGAATTACTTAAAAAAGAAGGTCAAAGGGTCAAACCCTTTTCAGTGGTTTCGATCACTAAACGTTACCTTGCTCCTAAAGAAGAAATCCCTGGTAAATCTCGTTTCCACGATCTTTTCCGATTAATTTATGAAGTTGATCCGAAAGATTTTATTAATGAGCAAAAGGAAGTGGATCAAGCTCTCTATGAGAGATTGAATGAAGAAGTTGTTCATTCCTTACAAACTAAAATTGAAATGTATGAGGATGTTGACCTCGTTATTGATTGTCGACATTCAACCATCCCTAAAAGTTTAAATATTACCGGACGTGCGTTGGGCGAAAAACGTATTAAGGAAGGCTACCTTCTTTATGGAAAAGAAGCCTTGGAAAAATCACTTGGGGATAAAAAAGATCTGCGTGAAGTGGCCATTGTGGGAAGCGATGCTCTTGGGGCCCTCATGATGTTAAATTTCTCTGAATGGCTAGATGATCCACGTACAAGGCTCTTCATCGTTTCCTATGAAGAAACTCCATTTAAAAAGTTCTTGGAAACTGCAAAACCAGAAGTCGCTCAGAGAATTCAAAACTTTTTTGAAAAAGCTCAGGCAGAGTTTCAAGCTGCTACCGAAACATTTGTTAAGAAACTTCGTGAGTGGCAATCTCTTGATGATTTTGTCCAAGTGAAGATACCGCGACCTGCGGAGCCTATTCCAAGACTCGTTTTCTTTATGGCCCATAACGCTTCGGCCATTGATCAATTAATCGATAATAAACGAGTCTTTCTTACTTTGGAGACTTCTGATTTTAGACAATCAAAAATTCAGGCAGAAAATAATTTATTAGAATTAAAAACTATTGGAGTTGACTGTGTCCTTGTGGCCAATGGTTTTAAAGATCAAGAAAGTTTTCTTGATGAAAATGAAGTTGGTTTTTTTAGAATTAACCCATGTGATCTTTTAACACAAAATCACTGGCAAAATGATATGGGTGAACTTAATGACATTGAAAATAATATTTTTAAACTTTTTTCTCCTGCTGAGTCTCATTAGTTGCAGCTCTCCTGAGAAAAGAACGACTAATACACCTTCTTTGAATCAACCCTATAGAACATCAGGAGTGGAGCAATACTTTCTTCCTGAACTTCCTGGTTGGGCCAATTCTTCTGAATCTGGAGGTTGTTTTAAATCGAACTCCTTTCAATACTTAGACTTTGCCAAAGTGAATGCCAACTATCAGCTTACTTATTCTGAAATCGTTGAGCTGCAGGCCCAGTACAATAAGCGAAGAGAAGATTATTTCAGATCTACGGCCTATCGCTTTTTAAAGCCGGTAGAGGAGGCTTCTTTTTTCAATAATACTTTGCAAGAGGTTCGTGGGGGAGTAAGGCTGCTTCAGCTTCCGGAAGTTCCAGTGGTGGATCTTATCTGGCTTGAAAGCTTTCTTCAGGATGAAAAAGGTCTACAGATCCTTACCCAGATGAATGCCTCTGGAAAGTTTGATGAAAGACCGGTCATCCTTTTCTCCTCTTGTCTTTCCCATATGCGATTGAATCAATGGGTGATGGAAAGCGGTTTAGAGAATGTAGGATTTTTTCTTTTAAGTGCAGAATGGCTCACTCCGTATTCTAGTGATTTTACTTTAAAGACAGGAATGAAGATTGAGCTGGATAAAATTATTGGCCATAAAACAGTGATAAATATTATTCAACCCAATAAAAGACACAAGATCTCAGTCAATGAGATTAGCTATTAAAAAGGATGGTTATGTTTGGTTTTTCTAAAAGCTCAAAGTCTGATTATAAAGAAGATGTGAACAAGCTAGTGGCCCACTTTAAAACAAGTATGGGAGAGTTTGAGATTGAGCTCTTTCATCGTGAAGCTCCAGAGACTGTTTGGAACTTTGTTAATCTAGCAGAAGGCAGACAAAAAACTTCTAAAGAAGGTCCTTTTTATGATGGTCTTATTTTCCATCGTGTCATTCGTGGTTTTATGATTCAGGGTGGATGCCCGGAAGGAACCGGCATGGGGGGACCTGGTTATCGTTTTAAAGACGAGTTTGACAGAAATCTTCGTCACTCTTCAGAGGGAATCCTTTCAATGGCCAACGCTGGCCCTGGAACAAATGGTTCTCAGTTTTTTATCACTCTGGGGCCAACTCCACACCTAGACGGAAGACACACTGTTTTTGGAAAAGTGATTTCAGGAATGGATGTTGTTAAGAAAATTGGAGACACTCCAACAGGAGCTATGGATCGTCCCGTTGAAAACGTGGTGATGGAAAAAGTCACAATCAAAAGAAGCTAAGTAAAAAGTAAGGGAGAAAGAATGAAAGTTGAAATCTGGAGCGATATCATGTGCCCATTTTGTTATATGGGTAAACGTCTTTTTGAGGAGGCTCTTGAGGAGTTCGCTCATAAAGACAAGGTCATGGTTGAGTGGAAAAGCTTTCTTCTTTCTCCTGAACTTAAAACAAACCCGTCCATCAGTTTAACAGATCACCTGTCTCAATCAAAAGGAATGAGCCCTCATGATGTAGAACACATGACGGGTAATATTGTGGCACGAGCTAAGACTATCGGCTTAGATTTTCAATTTGATAAAGTTGTAGTGGCCAATACCATTAAAGCTCATGCTCTCATTAAGTTTGCCCAGGAAGAAGGAAAGGATAATGAAGCTTATGAGCTTATCTTCAAAGGGTACTTCTGCGAAGGTAAAAACGTTGATGATCTGGAAACCTTACTTGATATTGCTAAAAGCTTAGATCTTAACATTGAAAAGTTTAAAGAAGGTTTAGAGAATAAGTCTTATGAGCTTAAAGTTTTTAATGATTACAAGGAAGCTCAAGGGCTAGGTATTCAAGGTGTACCATTTTTTGTTTTAGACCGAAAGCTTGCGGTATCAGGAGCACAGGCAAAAGAAACTTTTCTCGGGGCCTTGAATCAAGCTTTTAAATCTGACCAACTTTAAGTTTATCCACCATAAGCTGAATGGATTCATTCCCATTAAAGCGGTTAACACCTAAACTGAATTGAACAATAAGTCCGTTATCATTCTGGTATTGGAAAAGCTCTTCTGGCGAAGGTTCATTCCATTTACCAATGTAATTGAAACTTACTCCCTGAAGATTTAATTTCGCTTTCTCAGAACTAAACATCCATCTCACATGAAGATCCTTCATGATGCGAAAACTTTGAATCTTGGCATTTTTCATGCGAAAGATCGGACGCTCGTTGCCAGGTCCAAAAGGTTCCAGCCGTTCTAAATCTTTAACAAGTCCCGGAGATATTTCTTCCAGATCAATATCAATATCAAAACTATCTGTTTGCACTCTCAAAGGTTCGGGGATCTGACGAAGCTGTTCATTCATTCGTTCAATAAAAGCGCCCAGGTTTTCATAAGGCATGGAAAGTCCTGCAGCAGCTTTATGTCCTCCGAATTTGATGAAGAGGTCAGAACAATTCTGGAGGAGTTCAAAGATATTTAATTCTCCGGCCGCACGAGCAGAAGCTTTGATAATGCCATTTTCTTCCGCATTACTAAAAACAATGGCCGGTACTCCGAAAGTTTCAACGAGCTTCGAAGCGACAATACCAATTACTCCTTCATGCCAATGAGGTCTGTGAACAATTGAGATGAGATGTTCTCCACGGGAAAGATTTTTGATAACCATTTCCTTAGCTTCATCAAAAACTTCTTTCTGAATAATCTTTCGATCTCTGTTAGCAAGTTCCAGATGCATGAAATGCTCTCGAGCTTCTTTATCGCTAGTACTGATTAATTGTTTTAATGCTCGTTCTGGATGATCAAGGCGGCCCTTAGAGTTGATATGAGGTCCTACATGAAAAGATATTTTCTCACTGGACATCATCTCTACATTAAGTTCTTCCGGAGCGAAGAAGGCGCGAATGCCAGGGTACTCCGTCTTAGGGATTTGCTTTAATCCATGGCGAGTCAGTCTCAAGTTCAAGGGAGTCATGCGGGCAAGATCAGAGATCGTTCCGATGGCCACAAACTGCAGAAGAGGATAAATACTTGGTAATTCTCTCCCGGCTTTTGCTAGATCATTTTTTATTTGAAGAGCAAGAGCAAAGGCAACTCCTACACCAGCAAGGGCGCGAAGAGGAGATTCACTTGGTTCATCTCTTCGACAAGGGTTCACAACGGCATAGGCCTTAGGAAGTTCTGGAGCCGCATCTCGGTGATGGTCAGTGATGATCAAGTCAAGTTTCCCTTGAGCATAGTCCGCGGTCTGGGTATTGGTGATTCCACAATCCACTGTGATAAGAACGCTTACTCCATCATTGACAGCTTCATCAATAGAAGAAGGATGCACTCCATAGCCCTCTACAAAGCGAGAGGGTTGATAGAGCTGAACCTCATAGTTAAGCATCTTAAAAAAATGCCATAGGAGAGCACAGGAAGTTGTCCCATCCACATCATAGTCACCATAAACTCCGATCTTTTCTCCTTTGTTTATGGCCTCTATCAAACGAAGACTTGCTTTTTGCAAATCAATCATCTGAGTCAGGTCAGGGATATCTTTGAGATTCCAGGATAGAAAATTCGGAATGTCTTGGGGAGCGATACCTCTTCGGGAGAAGAGACGAGTTATAACGGGATTAAGTGAAGGAGCCTGTGTCTGCATACCTTCACGCTATCATAAGGAGATTGGTTTCACCACTTAACAATCAGACCCTGAATAAGGTCTTTTTCATCAATATCTTCTATTGAGCTGAAGTAGGAGGTCCAATTTTCTTTTGATTTTGAATGAATTTTATCGAAGTAACGAAGAGGGAGAAAGGATTTTTGGCAGTGTGCGCATTTTTCAATTTCTCCGGAAGCCTCGTTGATTTTAAGGCACTTATGACAAACTCGGATCAGTGATTCTGGTCTTTTATATAGTTTGAACTCATTTTTCATAGATATTCCCGGTTGAGTAAGACTCTTGAAAGCCTATCGGGTAGAGAGCGTAAAACTTAAATCCCCTAAAGCAAAAACTTTAGGGGATTTGAAAAATTGGGGCCCTATTGGCCGGGGGATGCCTGGCCCCAGAGCAATTTAATTTAGTTCATTCCAATCAGTGGCATCATTTGCGGCTGTGATGAGAAGTTGAAACTATTCATCGGCGCTTGTTCCATTCCAAACTGACCAACCTGTGGCATTGGGGCCTGTGGAGAGAACTGGAAGCTTTGAGATGGCTGAAGTGTCCAGTTATTCTGCGGCTGTTGGTACTGCTGAGGCTGACCATAGGCCTGGTTCGGATAGAATCCTTGACTCATCTGAGGATTAAATCCTTGAGGATAGTATACCCAATTACCCTGACTCATTGGTGCATGATATTGGTAAGCAGTCTGAGGCATTGGGAAATATGGCTGCTGAGACTGCATCTGAGACATATTAACCATCACCTGAGTCAGATTAAGCATGGCCTGAAGAATCAAGTTTTGTTCTTCCATTAGTCTCTCTACTTGAGCAGTCAGAACTTTTACTTGTTCATTAGCGAGACATTCTTTATCTTCTTTTTCTTCTTTTTTATCTTCTACTTTCTCATCATCAGAAGCTACTCTAGGAGCATCTTCTTTTTCTTCTTGGTCATCGATCTTATCATCAACTTGATCATCAATTTTATCGTCAGCATCTGCGATAATAGGTGGCTCTATATCAAGAAGTTCTTCATTCTTTTCAAGATCCACAATGAGTAGTTCAAGACCCTCTTTATGAGATTCTCCGGCAAGAAGAAGTTCTTGTTTAAATTCTTCCTCGATCTCTTCTTTATCAAAGAGAACACTTACTTCTTTATCAAAGATAACAGCATCAACCACCAGTGATTCAACTAACTCTCTTTGAAGTTTAATTTCTTCTTTGTCAGTGGCCTGTTTATTAAATTTCTCTGATTCTGACTGAATCTTATCTTTTAAAGACACAGCTTTTTCTTTAACACTTTCTTTAGTGATAGAATCAGAAACAAGAAGATTGCTTTGGTCGATTTGAGAAATCATCGCTTGAAAACGCTCAAATTTCTTTTCTTCTTTTTGCTCTTCTTTCTGATCTTCTGTAATTTCTTCCACCTCAACGGAAGCAATTGATCGCGATGGACCATCTTTTAAGAGCTCCGATGGTGAAACAGATAAGAGTGTGAGTAACGGTAATACAAATAAAAAGTTTTTCTTGGCCATAAATCCCCCCGAATTTAAATGTCCTGAGTTTGTTGTTTATTATCCAAGTTTGATGCCAAAAGTTATTAACGTAATATGAAGAGGTTAGAGGGAGGAGAAAGCAAAGCTGTTTAAACTTTAAACAGTAAAAAATAGTCAGCGATCAAAAATTAGACAATTCTTAGAAGTGTTAGAAAAAAAGTTCACACTCTCTTTCATTATTTTTAATATTCCTTTAGATAAGAGTGCTTCTTTATTTAAGGATACTTATGAAACTACTGAATTTATTTGGTCTAGGCCGAACATCTATTCTTAAAGCTCATAATCCTAGAATCGGGACTATTATTATTCCTATTGGGAGTAATGATTCAGAAATACTTTCTCAGTATCTATTAAATAAGGTGCAGTCTTTGCAATTTGAAGGAAGCAGCAAGCAGCTTCAAGATCTCATTAAAAAAATCGCAGATAAAGACAATGCCAAAATCGTTAAGATGAGAATGACCATGGGCCGTCGTGGCCAGGTCCTCCTTCTTCATCTTCGTTATCCTAATAGTCTGGAAGTAAGACGAGTTATTCGTCTTAGCTGATAACTAAAAATAAGTTGCCAATACTAATGTAGATCGTTGTTCATTTCTTCCTGCGAAATCAAGGTTTGAGAAATGATGAAGCCATTGGTGAATTAGTTGAACATGAACATTCTTATAGGTGTAGTGAAATCTTAAACCCGGCCTCCAGTCAAAAGTTGCATCTTGTGATCTTGTCTGGTCAAAGGTGTCCCAAAAAATTTCTGAGAAGATATCAAAGTTCTTAACTCTTAATCCCTGTCTAGACCATCCTTGAAAAATAAAACGTTCATCATACATTCGAGAATAAAAATAGGCGTAATAGTTTTCAAGCATTAAATGTTCTTTAAGAACAAGTAGTCTATGTCCCATTAAACCAAAGCGAACCTCATATTCTTCTTTTGGTCGATCATCAGTAAAAGATTTAGTTCGGTGAATGTAACGCGTCTCAAGAAAAAAACGGTTATAAAGAATCTTCCAATTGAGAATAGGAGATTGAACTCCAAGAAGAGGCGAGACCTGAGCATCGGTATATACCTCATCAGCATCAGTCTTTTTATCATGATCGATAAAGGCTCCAACGTAATACTCCAAGTTTGCAATTCTTTTTTTAAGGCTAACTTTATTTTGAGTAATAGGGTTGTTGTACTTATGGAGATAGATGGTCTGAGAATAGATATCCACTTCATAAGAGTAAACATTAGTTGAGAGTAATAGAACAATAAGCTTAACTAAATTTTTCATTTGGGTCTTCCCTAGTTTGATAAAAGAGAGCTATTAAGCCGCACGAGTATCAAACTTTCTTTTAAATTAAAACAGGAAAAAATATGTCGGTGGTTGAATTAGGTTTGCTTGTTTTGAGTTGTTTGTTCTTTCTTGGTTCTCTTGATGATCTCTTTCTGGATATTGTTCATACGATCTTCTCTTTAAAACCCAAGAAAATTTCAAATGAGCGATGGAACGAATGGATAATTCGTGAAGAAGACCCCATTGCAGTCATGATACCTGCCTGGCAAGAGTACGATGTCTTAGAAGCCATGGTGAAAACGAATCTTCGACGAATTAAATATAAAAATTTCCATTGGTTTATAGGTGTATATCCCAATGACGAAAAAACATTATCTATTGCTCTGAGAATGCAGGACTTGTATCCAGAAAAAATAACGGTAGTGATTAATTCAAAACCAGGACCTACATCTAAAGCTCAATGTCTTAATGAAATATTAAATGTCATGACGAAAGGGATTGAGAAAGCACAGAAAGATGGAGAGAAACCTTGGATACCTCGATTCGTGGCCATTCATGATGCTGAAGATGTCATTCATCCATTATCATTCACAGCAATAAATGCACAGAGTGAGGATGTGGATTTTATTCAGGTTCCTATTTTCTCTTTGCCTGTTCCAACAAGTAAGTGGGTAGCAGGAACATATCTTGATGAGTTTGCAGATATTCATTTAAGAGAAGTACCTGTGAGAGAAAAACTCAAAATGCCTATTCCTAGTGCAGGGGTTGGAACTTTCTTTTCTTTTAGAATCCTTGATCTGTTAGGAAAAAAATTCGGTCATTGGTTTGATGAAGGAAACCTTACAGAAGATTATGAAGTCAGTATGAAGATTTCTCGTATCGGCGGTAAGCAGATGTTTCTTCTGGTGAGAGACCCTCTGGGAGAAGTGGTAGCGACTCGAGAATATTTTCCTGCAGACTTTGGACGTAGTATCAGACAGAAGACAAGATGGACTACCGGAATTGCTCTTCAGACGATGATGACTTGGGGAAGTTACGGTAATCCTTTGGAAGTCAAAAGTTTGAAATCTTTACTGGCACGTTATGGAATATGGCGAGATCGAAAAGCTTTATGGGCCAATCCCATCATCTTTTTGGCCTGGACAGTTTTCTTTCTTTGTTTAAGTCTTCATCTTATTAATCCTCAATGGATGGGCCAGCTTTCAGAGAATAAACTTCTGCTTAGTCTTATGATTTTAAATCTTTTCTTATTTGCAGTGAGAGTTTTTCAAAGAGCTCGCTTTACAACTGCTCTTTATGGAATCAAGCATGGCCTCTTAACATTTCCTAGACTCATTCTTGGTGGAGTTATCAATGGTAGTGCCGCTCTTCGAGCGATTGCTCACTTCAATGATGCTAATAAGTCCAACAAAACAGATCAAATTGAATGGGATAAGACTGACCACTCTTTCCCGGATGAAGATATCTTAGAAGAAAAGGTGAATCTGCAATGAAGTATTTATTTTTATTTTTAGTTTCTTTACCTGCATTCTCTTCCACTGTTTTTTTTGCAGATTACTGCACAAAAAAAGAGGTTAAGGTCGCCACTCCTAATGGAACATCCTTGTCTCTGAATTTTAAAGACCTGGCTACCGATGCTCCACTGAGAATTCAGATTAAGTATAAGCCATCTTCTATTGAGAAGTTAAAGCCTCATCAAGTAAGAGTAGAGAACTATCTCATTCCTGCACGCAGAATCAGTAAACATGGTGAGTGGAGAGCAAACTTCAGGCTTCCAAACCTTAAGTGGATGAGATCAGTTGAGCGAGAACTGTTCAATTATAGAGTTTGGGATGCTGAAGTCGTTTGGTATCAAAATAATAATGCCCAGTCTGCCTTTACAACTTTTTATCATCCTCAAAAAACAAAGGCCTATTATGAAGTTTTATCTGAAAGCCTTTGTTCTTGGGAGGGAAGACCTCAGGTCGATTCAAAACTCTATGAAAATCTCAACCAAGAAACAATGTTGGTTAGAAGAACTACGACTGAGTCTTCAGAAGATATCAACAACCGAGGAATCAGTTTTGGTTATGGCAATACGGCGCTTGAAGAAGCTTCTATAGGTCTCTTTGGAGCTTCTAATTTTGGTTGGATCTTTGAAGAGTGGCAGAAGCAATTTGAAAACAGCAAGTATGTCACAGTTACAAGAGACTACTACTTAACAAAAGGGGAGTCGGGTCTCTTTTATGTAAGACCCACCTTTAGCCGTCATAAGGCCTTGAAGTATTCATGGGTGAAAAATCAAAATGGCTGCGGTTCCTTTGAAGCAGTCTCGGAAGGTTATTTAGATATAGGAAAATCTTTAGAAGATTTTATAGTGATACCTTCTTCCTATTATGGCAAAGAAAGTCTTCTTGAATTTATTGAAGTCGTTCGACCTGCCATCGATTCATGTAAGAGCTTTCCAATAAATCAAGTATTAGATGCAGAGGATATTATAACTTCAGGTAACGATGAACTAGTTTACTTCTATGAAGCAGGGAGAATATAAAATGATTAAGTTATTTGTCGCTTTTTTTTTATTAAATGCTGCGCAAGTTTTTGCGAGCCAATTAACAAACGAACTTGTCGTTACGAGAGTTAAAAACTCTAGTACGAATCAAGTTGCTTCTCAAGGTAGTTCGACTTTTAAGTGCGAGGAGTTTAAAGGAACCTATCAAGGTAATACCATTACCCTTACACCAAAAGCTTTCGGTGGCTCTGGCCGCTATCAGCATCGTCTGGTATGGCAGTTATCCGAAAGTTATAAGACTTTTGATTTAAAACGTAAGCAGTATGATGTCTTTATTAAGAATGGCTATTCCTATAACCTTACGTTACCTGAATTAAAGGATGATGTTCCTTTTATTCAGCAAACAATCTTTCTTATAACTCAGGACTTAAGAACTGGTGAGAGTAAAACCACTCAGCTTATTTTCAATGTTTCTCGTCCAGTTATTCTATCCCAGACTAGTAAGCCTGAAAAATATAAGAATAACTGCTTTCAGGTAATGCCTGCCTTTGAATCAGTGTCAGGGATCATGTCAAACTCTTCGACAAACCCGTCAACGATCACTATTTCACAGGGGATTCAATCTATCTGGACAAAAACAAATGGCTCTCAGTGGGGATACTACCTTTCTCCATTATCATGGACTGTCGTAGGGAACATTTTCTCTATTTATAGAAACTACATGACTCAGTTTTCAAGGCAAACGATTGAAACTGTAGAGGTGTCGAACGGCTATACCATTGCTCCTGGAGATTTTATCCAGCTTTATGAACAACGTACACGTTATGTTTCTTCTTTTGATGCTCACGTTGTTTCTCCATGTGGAGATATTGAGGAGCTTGAAGGTGATTATTTCCTTCAGTGGTGGGGAGTTGCTTATCACGCAGTACCAGTAAACCCATATGTTGACTCAGTTACTCCTAAAGAAGCTATCGGTATTGCTCCTCTTAATACTTGTCCAGAGGAACTGACTCCAGAGTTTTATAAAGAAAAAAATGAATTCATTTTTACAAGGACTAATTAACCGTGAAGAAGTTATTTTTTACCCTTTTATTACTTAGTCAACAGGCCTACTCATTTGAATGGGAAGCAGGAGTGAGAGAGGTTTTTCTCTCACCCTACACCTATCATTATAACTCTGATTCTATGGCACGAGTGATTCGTGACCTTAATGATCGAGGTTATGAGAGATTTTCTGCTCATCCAAGACTTGTTACTTCAAATAGTAACGTTTCTCTCGTGAGCAGTGCTCGTATCAGGTCATCGTTAGATGATCTGGGCTTTCTTAACAGTAGAGTTACTCTTCTCGATGCTAAGCTAACTATTAAACCACTCATCTATGAGGCAGGGGAGTTAGGAGAAGGTCGACCTGCCAAGAGATTATATCCTCAAAAACCGATGGTCTTTTTAACATCCTATGAACAGCAGCTGGCGGGCTTTGCTAAGCTTAGTCGTGAGAAATCATTTGCTCGTTTTGTTGTAGGAAGTGGTATTGCTCATCTTTTAGAAGATTCTAATAGTGCTAAAAGAATTGAACAGATGCTTATGAAGCTTAGAAAAACCACATCTAAAAAGACTGAGCTTCTGTTTGAAATTGTAGGTGATGAGGACATTCTTGCTCTTAAAAAAGCAGTGAGTGAAGGTTTTAGACCGCACAATTCAATTGACGGAATCTCTTTAGTCCTTAATGTTGAACGCCACTTTAATGAAGGGGCCTTAAATGAAAAGGAACTGGAGAAGACTCTTGAAACAATGGAAAGCCTACTGCCTGGACTTCCTGTTCATCTTTCAAGAGTTGCTGTTCCCGGATGTCATGATTATCTCGTGCAAGGTGAAGAGATTTATTGTGGCTTCAATCCTCGCAATAATCAGATCCAACTTCAACGCTTACTTGATATGAAAGCAAAGCTCCTTGAACTCGTTGAGAAGGGGTATGTGATTAAAACAGTGGAGCTGATGGAGTCTAATACTGACTTTGAGCCAACTGAAGTAGACTCTCGTTATCCTTATTATAACGAGCTTCTTAGAAGTCCTGATATCCTGGCACTTCCTAAAAAAAAAATCCCACTAGCTCCAGTTTTTCCCATTAAAACTTCAGGAGGGAAGCTAGCTTGTGTTTATTATGACAAGCTAGATTCTCCTCCTTTCATCGATCGAATGGGGGATATTCATTCTCTCATGCTTGAGGCCAATCTTGGTGCTTTCAAAAACTGGCAAGTGAAACGTTTAAGTCTTAATGATTATCAAACAGGGCAAATGCAGGACTGTGGGGCGATCTTTTACTTTGCCACAAACTACATGATGGAACATACGCTCCCTTTTCTTAAAGAGCTTGCTGATAAAAGTATCTCTACTCCAGTTGTATGGTTTAACTACAACTTCAATACTTTTGTTAAAGTATTAGAGTCAATGGATCGTCATCCGGGCTTTGAAGTTCCTTATGTTCTTCAGGCCGAAACAACTCCAAGTGAAAAGAACCTGGACCCTGGGTTTTATCGTTTTTTTGACTATAAGGGAGAGACATTTTTTAAACCTACAGAGTGGAACTATGCAAGTAATAACTATGGTGCTTCTACAGAGATAAACGGTATCAGTGTTATTGCTTCAGAACTTGTAGATGTTCTTTCCGTAGCAAGACATTCCTGGACTGATAAGGAGATTCCATATGTAGTTCGCTCTGGAAATATCTGGTACTTCGCCGATTCTCCAATGAGTTTTACTCATTATGAAGATCGCTACTATATCTTAGCTGATCTTCTATGGGATATTTTAGATGAGCAAGCTCCTTCTAAGCGTATCGCTCTTGCTCGTTTCGAAGATATTGCCCCTAACACGAACGTGGATTATCTTCGTTGGGCCATTGATTATATGCATTCCGTAAATGCCCCATTCTCACTGGCCGTTATTCCTAAGTTTATCGATATAATGGGTATTAACGGTAAGAATAGTGTCGTTCACGAATCTATTGAAAAATACCCAAGACTTGTTCAGGCCATACGTTATGCCACTCAACGAGGTGGAAGTGTTGTTATGCACGGAGTTTCCCATGCTCTGGGAAATGTCATCAGTGGTTATGATGGAATTACAGGAAGTGACTATGAGTTTTGGTTATATCCAGAAAATACGCCATTACCTTTTGATACAGTTGATTGGTTTACCAAGAGAATTGAAAGAGGAATTGAAATTTTTAATAAACTTGGTTTTAAACCTGCAGCTTTTGAGGTTCCTCATTATGCGGCCAGTGTGATGAATTACATGATTCTAGGGAAGATGTTTCACTGGAATTATCATCGTACGGTTTATTTCCCTTACAGAGTCGTTCAAGATACTGGCCTTCCTAAAGAGCTTAAGGCCTTCAATTGTAAACCGGAAGAATGTGGAGATCGTCGTAGGGCCATTTTAAATAATATCAACGTTGAAGTTGATTACCATTCTTTTGGAGGTGTTCCTGTTCCATACATCATCTACAAGGACCCTTATGGACAAAGTGTTATTCCGGAAACACTTGGAATGATCGACTTCGCTTTCTATGGGCCGAAGACATGGCGTCCGGTGAGTACTCCAGAAGATATTATCAGACGAGCTAAAAAGCTTAAGGTGATAAGAGGAGCGATTGCTTCTTTCTTCTGGCATCCTCAACTGTTGGATCAGAATTTCCGCTATTACCGAGAAGTCCCTAACTCTTATGAATCTATTGGTGGAAAAAACTCTCTGCGCTTAGTGGTAGAGGGTATTAAAGACCTGGGTTATGAGTTCGTTTCTATTAATAATAAAGAATTTTTTCCAGTCGAGGTAGAGTAATGAGAGTTTCAGTCTTATTCGGGACTCGTCCTGAATCAATTAAGTGTTCTCCTTTTATTATTGAAGGGAGACAAAGAAAACATGATGTAAAAGTATTATTCACAGGTCAACACCAGGAGATGGCCACTCCAATTCTTGATTTTTTTGATATCAAAGTTGATATGAATATGGAGGTGATGAGACCTAATCAAAGTCTTGCTTCACTTTCAAGCCTTATGCTCAATTTGCTTGACTCAAGAAGTGACTTAAAAGAGACGGATGCACTGGTCGTTCAAGGAGATACCACGTCCGCCTATATTGGAGCTTACTGGGCCTTCTTGAATAAAATCCCTGTCATCCATCTTGAGGCGGGACTTAGGACTCATAATATCTATTCTCCTTTTCCAGAAGAGGCCAATCGTCAGCTTATTTCCAAAATTGCTTCGGTTCACTTTGCTCCAACAGATAAATCTTACGATGAATTGATAAGAGAAGGAGCAGGCCCTCACCGTCACATGATTGGAAATACAGGGCTAGATGCTTTAAGAATGGTATCACAAAAAGTGACAAGAGATTACCTACCTCCTCATATTAAAAACTTTCTTGGTGATAAGCCGTACATTCTCATCACTTCATATCG
>DATGND010000047.1:0-3101 GCA_035306925.1 Bacteriovoracaceae bacterium
TCCAAAACAGAGCGATCTGAATGTGCCATGTTCTTGCAACAGAATAAGGTAAGTATTGAGAGAGTGGAAAACCATAGAAGTCCTGACCTTCTACTGTGTAGTGAGCAAGAATTCCACCTAAACCAATTTGGGCCACTAAGAGTACAAGAACGACTGCCCAGTATTTCCAGAGGGCCTTCATTGAAGGAGTTATTTTAAAGTGCTTGAGAGGATCAATACTTGGAAGGTTATTGGCAATCTCATTTTCTTCTTTTCTAAATGAATAGAACCAAACAAGAAGTCCGACAGCTGTCAGTAAGATAACAACTGAAATAATGGACCAGAAAATATTTTCACCTGTCGGCACATTATCGATTAACGGCTCATGAGGCCAGTTGTTGGTGTAAGTATGCTTTTCTCCAGGTCTATTAGCTGAAGCGGCCCATGTTGACCAATGAAAGAAGGCCATCATCTTTTCACGACGCTCTAGTGATGGCAGAACGTTTTCATGAATAGCGTAAGCAATACGAGTATCTTTTAATTCAGAATCATTACTAAAAAGTTTTAAATAATAATTTCGAGTTTGTTCAAAAGCTTTATATCGAATATCAGAAATAATCAGACGATTATCAACAAGAGTGACTTCTCGATAATCTTTAAGCATAGAAGCCTTAATTCTCATCTGCTCTTCAGTAGAAGTTTCAGAAAATGTTTTACCAAGAACTTCTTGAGAGAATATTTCCTGATAAAAAACCAGCTCACGATGAAGCCAGTCTGCTGTCCAATCCGGTGCCTGATAAGCACCATGTCCCCAGATGGATCCAATTTGTTGTCCACCAATGGACTGCCATACAGTTTGACCAGTCAGAATGTCATCCTGAGTGTAGATGACTTTTCCATCTATTGTAGTCATTTCAGCATAGATTGGAGGTGCCTGACGATAAACCTCCCTACCAAAAAAACCCAGAATCGAAAAAGTCAGGGTGAGGACTCCTACTAAGAGCCACCAATACTTTCGCATACTTACCTCTTTTTAATTAATATATATAATTTATATCAATACATTTCTAATATACCAACCTATAATCTAACGCAAGGATTTTTTATGAGAATAACGACAAAAACTGATTATTGCCTGCGAGTCCTTATTTATCTTCAAACTCATCCAGGCAAGAAAACAAAGATTCAAGAAATAGCGGACGCTTATAAGATTTCTAAAAACCATTTAAGCGTTGCGGTTAACAAGCTCTCGGAGCTTGGCTATGTCTTTTCTACTCCTGGCCCTAAAGGTGGTATTGAACTCAACCCTAAATGTGCTGAATGGACGGTAGGAGAACTGGTGGCCCAAGTGGAAGATATGGACATTGTCGAATGCTTCAATGCTTTAACAAATTGCTGTGTTCTCACCCCTGAGTGCAGACTTAAACACATGCTTAAAAAAGCATCGAATACATTTCTTTCAGAATTACAGAATTATAAAATTAAAGATCTCGTTAAGTAATATCATTTCCAAGCATTCAAAAATCGAGGAGAACCTGAAAGGTCTTTTTCAACTTGAACTTTGTTAAAGCCTATCTTCTCGAGCATGAGTGCTTGCTTCTCGACTTCCAACTCATGGCCTTCCATCATGAAATGCCCATTACTCTTTAAGTGATCATAAACTTGTCTGAAGAAAAGACCGAACCATTCATCATAAGCATCATCTTCTAAAAAGAGTGCAAGATGAGGCTCATGAGTCTTCACTTGCTGATGAACAAGTTCAAAATGCGAACTTTCTCGTATGTATGGAGGGTTTGAAACTATCAGCTCAAATTCACCTTCCACATTGAAAAGGCGATCAGAGATTTTAAAGTCAACCCGGTCAAGCAATCTAAGTCTTCTGGCATTGATTGTGGCCACTTCAATGGCCTTTTGGGAAACATCAACACCTACTCCAGTCTGAACAACATTAGCGGCTAGCAGACTAAGAATGATCACACCACTTCCAATACCCACATCAAGAACATTCTCGACAGGTCTTTTCTTATAAAGATTAACAATCATATCAACCAACTGCTCAGTCTCACTTCGAGGAATGAGAACATCTGGAGTGATGTAGAATTGATTATTATAGAACTCGCTCATTTCAAGAATATAAGAGAAAGGCACTCCTCTCAAAAACTCCGACCCCATATTTCCGAGTAATTTATTGGGTACCGAGTATTCTGAATCATCAAGTTCAATGGCAGGATTTCGAGAATGCTTGATGAGAATATCTTCAACTTCTTTTAGAAATCGGTGCAGAGAAATACCAGGATAATGAAATTCTAATGTTTTAATTTCATCCTGATAGAACTGAGTCCACTTCTGTCTTAAAGTTTTTATTCCTCTGCTCCCTGAAGAAGAATGGCCTGATTGTGGGCGATGAGAGCATCGATCACTTCATCAATATCTCCATTCATAAAGTTTGGAAGGTTATAGATCGTGAAGTTGATACGGTGATCAGTAATTCGTCCTTGTGGATAGTTATAGGTTCTAATTCTTTCAGAACGGTCTCCTGTTCCCACAAGACCTTTACGAGTAGCTGCTTCTTTAGCATGAGCTTCCTGAACTTTTAAATCAAAGAGCTTCGCTTTTAAAATCTTAAAAGCTTTTTCTTTGTTCTTTAACTGACTTCGTTCATCCTGCATGGCCACCACAATACCTGTCGGTATGTGAGTAAGACGTACTGCTGAGTCAGCTGTGTTAACGGACTGCCCTCCAGCACCTGATGAACGATAAATATCAATACGAATTTCATTCATATCAAGATTAATATCTGTAACCTCATCAGCTTCAGGCATCACAGCAACAGTGATAGTAGAAGTATGGACACGACCTTGAGTTTCAGTGGCAGGAACACGCTGAACACGATGAACACCTGATTCATACTTCATTCTGGAATATACTTTATCTCCGGAAACGTTTGCGATTAATTCCTTAACTCCCACGTCCCCTTCTGAGATAGATACTACCTCAGCTTTCCAACCTTTGGAGCTAAAGTAGTTCTTATACATTCTCCAGACATCTCCTACGAAGATCCCTGCTTCATCTCCCCCCGCTCCGGCACGAATCTCGATCATAACGTTTCGATCATCATTAGG
>DATGND010000048.1:0-4215 GCA_035306925.1 Bacteriovoracaceae bacterium
TTTTAAAACCGTTGCTCCGACATTAATCAAAGAACCTTTAATCGAAAGCGATGAGCACAGCCTTTATCCTTATGTTGTAAAAAAGTATGCTCCAAGAGCTGAACATCTTCGTTATAAAGGTGGACGAGGTTGTATCGTCGGACAAGGCGAATTAAAAAAACTCGGTCACGACCCTTTGTTTACGCTCAATCATACCTGCGCCATGCTTCGGGCGAATATTAACCGACTGATAAGAAAAACTTGGTGCACGAATAAAAAGATAGAACGATTGAAAATGCATCTGGATATTTTTATCGATTTTTATAATCAGAGTTATCTTCAGGCTTAATTTGTAAAAGATGAAAATAGAACAAAAAGAGAACCCATGAGGTTCTCTTTTTTATTAATCTCATCAACATTCAGGTGAGGCAGTTAGTAATTTTCCCAGCTCATTTTAATAACTTTATTTAAGTACAATTCATCTTCAGAAATAATCTTTCCCATCTTTAATTTCTCAAGAGTGATATTGACTCTCTTTTCTGCAAACGGAGTAAGTTTCTTTTTTCTGAAAGACTCATAATATCTTTTAGGACTGGGTAGCATCATGGCAAGGAAGCTAGCTTCACGAGGATTGATTCGGGATGGATGCTTATTAAAGTAATGATAACTCGCATTTCTTATTCCCCACACGCCCGGACCAAACTCAATGGAGTTCAGATAGATTTCAAGTATTCGTTGTTTGCTCAAAGTCTTCTCAACCTTATAGGTGATGATGAGTTCTTTAAATTTACGGAATAAGCTTCGTGAATGATCAAGATAAAGATTTTTAACCATCTGTTGAGAAATGGTACTTGCCCCTCTTACCTTACCAAGTGTAATACTTTCTGTAAGAGCAATCTTTAATTGCTCCAGATCAATTCCTTTATGCTGATAAAAGGCCCAGTCTTCAGAAAGAACGATCGCCCATTTCCCGTAGGTTGAAATTTCTGAGAGATGAACCCAATAGCGGGGTTTCTTTTTTTGGATTTGGTACGACTCCACTTCTCCTTTCACTAATTTAAACTCAGGATAGTGGTTTTTAAGTTTGGCCACATCATGGACATAATAAACGGCCAAGGGATAAGTGATCCCCCAAATAACAAGCGATAATAATACGCTAAGGAATATATTTTTAATTCTGTTAACTTTCATTGGCCTAAGCTTTGAGTTAAATTATACCCATGAATACTTTTTGTGCATACTTTGAAGAGAACGTTTGTCGTTCATGTCAGCTACTGGCCTATAACTATCAGGATCAGATTCTGCACAAGGAAAGTATTCTGCGAGAAAGACTCTCACTTTCAAAAGAGTTACTTCTTCCGACCACTACTTCTTCTTATCAAGGGTTTAGGAATAAAGTAAAACTCGCCGTAGGCATTCAAAATAACGAAATTACTTTGGGTTTAGTTGATAAAAACTTCAACAGCACCGACTTGAGCCGTTGCCCTGTTCAACACCCGGTCATTAATGAAATGCTTCCTCTTATAAAAGAATTCCTTCAGACCGCTAAACTTACTGTCTTTAATCCTACAAAAAATAAAGGTGAATTAAAAAATATCATCATTTATTACAATCCTCATTCCGAGCAAAGTTATCTTCGCTTAGTTCTTCGATCAAAAGAAGCCCAATCAAGGATCCAAAAGTACTTACCATTATTGCAAGAGAAGATGACTCACTTAAAAGTAGTCAGCATCAACATTCAACCTTCTCCTCATCCTATTCTTGAAGGAGAAGAAGAAATAATTCTTACAAAGCAAACTCACCTTCAGCACACTATTGGAGATATTCAATTTAAACTTTCTTCTCAAGGTTTTGTACAAACTAATTTAGAAGTATCGACAAAACTTTATCAAACAGCTGCGCATTGGATTAAGGAGCTTAATGCCCATAGGTTTCTTGAACTCTTCAGTGGTCAAGGAGCTTTTAGTTTTTTTGCTGCTCAAAATGTTTCAGAAGCTTTAGGTATTGAGATAAATCCAAGCGCTGTAGAAAGTGCCAATCTTTCCGCCCAAGAAATGGGATTAACTCACCTTCAATTTAAATGCCTGGATGCTAAAGATGTAGCAGATCACTTACAAGAATATCAACCGGATATCCTTCTTGCGAATCCACCTCGTCGAGGATTAGGAGAAAGCACAGAGCTGATTAACCAATTCGGGCCTACTTACTTTATCTACTCGAGCTGTAATGTTGAAACGCTAGCAATAGATATTCAGAACTTAACAAACTATCAAATCAAGAAAGCGCAGATCTTTGATATGTTTGCTCACACTGCTCATTTTGAAACACTCGTTCTCTTAGAACGTATTAATTAAAAAAGTCGTAATATAACTTTCTTAACTGAAGTATTTCTGAAGTGTTGATGTGTTCAGAAATATAGTCTAGGTCTTTCAAAGAAAAACTGACCTCTAAATCATGAATCCATACATAAGGTTTTTCTTGTTTGGTATAAACAAAGTAGTTATTGGCCTCATCGCTGAATAAGTTATTACCAAAACTATATCTGCGTTCATCCTTACAACCCATCCCCTCTTCAATCAACGTTGGAATAAGATCATAACTAGTAGTCATCTTTGATACAGCTTTTTTCCCCTTACCTTCCCACAAAAGGACTAATGGGGTTTTCATTAAGTCATTTTGAGAGTCACCTTCCAAAGAGGTAAATACTACAATAGTATTATCCAACAACTTGCTCGTGTTTAAATTAATGATCAGGTCATTGAGAGTTTTCTCATAAACACGGTTATTATCGATATACATAAACAAAGCAAAGTTTTGAGTAGAACTCGACTCGTTATAGGTTGCTAACCACTTTTTTACTTCTACAATTTTCTTAGAACTCTTAACTCCATCAATTTGGATTTCTGGATTCGTAGTGAAAAAATCAAGATGATAATTATTCTCACGAAGAACACTAACCATTTGAGACTCAGCTATATCAGAAGACTGTAACCCCTTAGGGAAAGCATATAATAAATTATTAAGAGCGAGCTGAGGCCCTGACTTTACTGAGTAGTGATTTTTAAATTCAACTCCATGTTCTGCTACATGCTTTAAATACTCTGGAGCACTTTGATAAATAACAAAAAGAAAGTTCTTATCGGACTCACAAGTCATCGGAATCGGATAGGCACTTCTTTTAGTGACCCCTTTCTTTGATGAAGCGAAGACATCAGTCTCAATAATGGGAAGATTAATAGGAAACTTCTCTAAGACCATTTGCACATACTTCAATTGATGAAACTGATTATAGAGATTGATTCCTTGGGTACTTATGAAGGAAAAAATAATAATCCACAAATACCAATTGCTATTAGTATTCATGAACTTTCCTTGCATGATTTTCCAGATACGATTGCCTCTCATCCACATAAAAACAGTAATGATAAAAAGAGGGATTAATACCAGATAAGCTTTCCACTCCAAGAGCTTCGCTTTAAGGAGAAGATGCTGAATAATAAAAGAATTTAAATGAACATCATAAAGAATATAAGTGTAAGAATTCAATGAGTAGATACTCATTATAGAAAGAAGAATCCCCGTACTCCAGATACGAGAAAAGTAATAAGTCGGAATGAGATGAACAAGAGGATAAAAAATGAGAAAGAAGCTTAGTAAAATAATAAGCCCTGTTTCTCCAATTAATTGAAGCAAACCCAGAGCTAGACCAAGGACACTTTCAGGCATTGTTCCGGTCAGAAAAAAACCTAATCCTATTAGTAAAAGAATAGGCCAACCTACTCCAAAGAAAAGTTTTCGTCCCCAAACTAAACTAAAATTTTTTCTTTTCATACCGTTCACTTAATTCCTATTCCTAAAGTGTAGCTAAAGAATTTTCCTTTTAATATTAGATATTTGGAAAATTTCAGGTTCTTTGATGAAGATCATGTTTGATATATCAAACTTTTGTTTTATACTTAATCCTAGGACCATGGTAGGAGGTAGTCATGATTGTTCTCCATTCGCTTAAAGTGCTTGAACAACTCTCAGAAATCGAAGCAAAGATTGCTTCAGTGGAAAAACATATGAAGGAGAAAGGAATCAAAATCGATTTCGAGGCATTGCTCGTCCACCTCATTAGGTCATCACAAAAAAAGTAAATCCCAAAACAAAGAGGGCCTCCTAAGAGGCCCTCCATGCATTATCTTTTTTAACAAAGATTAGAATCTGTAAGTCATAGCTACGCGACTAGCTAGG
>DATGND010000049.1:0-7497 GCA_035306925.1 Bacteriovoracaceae bacterium
TACGATTCAAAAAGTGAGCCGTTTTTTTAAACCAATGTTATTTAACTCTCACTGTCGCAATCATAATCCCAAAGAAGGTGAAAAAATTCTTAGAGGAACATCTTTTATTAAGTCTCTAACTCCTGACAAGGCCGTTATCTGGAGAGATCAAACACAAATAGAATTTACTCCTGATGAACAACTAGTGGCCCAACCCATCAAGGTTTACTTTGATGAAGTTCCTAAAATTTTTCTTTCCAGTCTTGATGATCAACCTTTGTTTATAAAGGATCATAAACTCTATATTCTCAAAGAGTATGAAGAAGAATTTTTTCTTCTTGAAATTGATGAAAAAGGAAAATGGGAAATTGTTGATATGGATATCAGTAAGCTCAGTTTCTATGAAGATAAGAAAGCACATATGGAGTGCCCTAATTCTGTTGGCACTCATCCCACAGAGTTTGAAGTAAGATTTTGCAAAGGCATCTGGGATGAATCACAAAGTAAACTCATCCCCGTGGAAATGTATCAAGGCTGTGCTAATTAAGTCTTGCCTTAATGATGTGAGTCCCTGAATCACAATTTAAGTTGGAACGCATCACTCTGTGTGTGTAATACCCATATTGTGAAGAAGTGTTAGACGTATTGATTGTAAAAATATCTTCAGAACTTACTCTATAAGTGTTTTCACTGTTCTGCTCTTTGAGACCGAAAGTAAAATTAATACAATCTTTTTGAGAACCTCTCTCACAAGCATCCTGGGCCCTATTGTTAACCCACACAGGGTTTCCATTATGCAAGAAAGGAATCTTAGTTGAACTACAGTAGGATTTAAAAACTCCAGAACGAAGAGTCTCTGCATCTCGGAAAATAAAATAATCTCCATTCTCTCTAACAAACTGGATGGAACTATCTAACACTTCTACTTTCACATTTACTGTCTGCTCTTGAGTCGTTTCTCCATTACAACTTGTTTCCTGAATCGTAAAAGAATAGCTTTTTCCATTCTCAAGTGCCAGTCGAGAGGTCTTGGCCTCTACGGCCCGACAGATAGTATTCTGAAGCGTTTTCTGATTTTCAGTCATATCCAGAGGTTCAAATTTAATAATTTGTCCTAAACGAGGGTTGGAAGAACTTTCATATTTTCCACAAGAAATCAGAATGAAAAGAAGTAAAAAATGCTTCATGAACTATCTCCTAACTAGACTCGTTTCTCTGATTTTATGGTGATCTAAATATGATGTAAACCAATTTACACTTGTCACCTCAATCAATTGAGAATGATTTATATCAACGCCATAGGCGGTTTTTAGTTCATACATATTCTGAAAAACAGGAATCTTTAAGAGAGAAAAAATACTGGCCGGATTCTGATGAAACGCCTTTTTCTTTACATGGTATGTAATGAGGTTTTCAAACTTATAGTAATTGGCCGAAACTCCTTTCTCACAAAGCTCTACTAACTCTGCTTCTGTCTCTCTTACTTTTTGCTTGAGATGACGTGAAATGAGTGGCCCATCCATTCTTTTTGCCTCTAAAAAATCCTGATGGAATGCAGGACAATGTTCAATGGCCTCAGGGGTCTGAGCGAGCTGGGTGTAAGTAAGGTACTGCTCATAAAGGGCCTTAAAATAAATTCTTCGAGGGGAATATTCTTTGTCTTCCAGGGCTTTCAGAGAAGCCGGCGACCTCACTAATAGGGCTTCAGATTGAAGCTTTTGCAATAAACCTTCGTCCACCTCAAGATAGGCCTGGTTTTGCAGGACTTTTTGTGATGAACAACCTACAATGAAAAGACAAAATAAAGTTGAGAGTACTTTCATGATTCCCTCCGAGTAATAACCTATCGGAAGAATCGAAGAAGTCTTAATTAGCCGACAAAAGAAGTATATTATGCAATATTGGATCATGAAATCAGAGCCAGATGTTTTTTCTTTCGATGACTTAAAAAAGCGCCCAGGACAAAAAGAAGCCTGGGATGGGGTAAGAAATTACCAGGCAAGAAACTTCATGAGAGACCAAATGAAGGTAGGAGATATCGTTCTTTTCTATCACTCAAGCTGCCCAGTACCAGGCATTGCGGGTCTAGCGAAAGTGGCCTCCAAATCCTATCCAGATCCCACTCAGTTCGATCCCAAGTCTGAATATTATGATGAAAAAGCGACTCCTGAAAAACCGAGATGGTTTCTAGTGGATGTGGCCTACTATAAGGACATTCCTTTCATCAGTCTTGAAGAATTAAAAAAACATAAAGAACTAGAAGACATGAGACTTCTTCAAAAAGGAAACAGACTCTCTATTCTCCCTGTTTCCCCAGAAGAGTATAAATTCATCATGAAGCTATAATAACTTCCTGTTCAGCATCCCCAGAACGCTTCTTTCTGGGGATACCACAACTATTTTATAACTGAATATAATTCCCATTCTCCTTAATATCACCATCAACACTCACTTCAAAGGATCGACCATCCTCTAGGCTCAGGCGATAACTTCCTACTGGAAGAACTTTGTAGAACTCTCCTCTTTGATAGCGGGAAAAGCCCCAATCAACATAGGAAGGAGAAATCATTTCTACTCTCACTCTTCCTTGAGAAGTATGATCGTTAAAATGAATTCCTGCCCCTTGATGGACTTTGGTCATAAGATTAATAAGACTCATCTCCTGCCCTTTCCACAGTCCCTCTATTTCCCTATATGGTGGCCATTTCTTGTGACTGACTTCAATGGTGAGTTGCAGATCATCGTGCCAGAAAGAACTCCAGTCTTGCATCCCTCCTCGTACCAGATACCAATTCGCTCCATTGGTAATCCCTTGTCTAAAGCGTCGGCTCTCGTACATCTCGGCACACAGTTTTGAATAAGAAAGAGAAAGGTTAATCAAAAGATCATTAAAGGGGTGGGGAGTATAGGTACTATCCCACGGATAATTCACCACCATTGTTCCCCCGTGAAAATTGGCGGAGAAAGAAAAGTTTCGGGACTCCTGAAACTTCATCACATTTTGTGTTTCGATCTCTCTTCCATTTTTCTGGCTTTCCTTATCACGAACAATATCGGGAAAGTTTCGGTTCAAATCCACTCTTCTGGCATTGGCCCTTCTTCTTAAATGGGAGCCATCAGGATTCATAGAAGGAAGAATATAAATCTCAGTGTTATTGACCAGGTCCTGGATGAGAGGATTCGTATCATATTCACGGGCAATTTTTTCGATTAAACGAACGCTAAACTCTCTTCCGACAATTTCATCTCCATGCATACTGGAGATATATTTAAACTCAGGCTCTACCTCATCTAATTCCACATTATCGGAAATTTTCATCACCCATAATTCTCTACCCTGAACCGACTGACCGATGGAGAAAAGTTTAAAAATATCAGGTCGAAGACTTTGAAGCTCTTGAAGTTTTAAAGTGAGTTCTTCAAAACTCGGATAATCATTTGCTGACTTATTAAAGGATTGTTCAAAGTGCACGATCCCCTTACTGCTCAGATACTCTGAGAGCCCTGCAGGACCATAGATTTCAAATCCCTTTTCTTCCACATGATCGATAATAACCGAGCCACTGTGAACCAGTTCTTTAACCACATCCACAGAACCTAAAACATAGAGTTCTTCATCAATCAAGACTGAAGCTTTAAGGGAAAAAGAGGATAAAAGAGTAAAACTTAAGAGAACCCATTTCATAAAACCATCCTTGGTTATTTGGGGGAAGTCACTTAAATATTACAGATTTTTTTCTATCTAAGTGACTTGTATTTTCTTACTTAAAAATATAGAGACGATTTCGAGAAGAATAGACGGCCAGGTGTGAATCATTATTAACAAGGTCCGAATAAACTGCTGAGTAAGCATGTCCTAAGGAGAAGTGATCAACCACTTTCATTTCCAAAGGATCAACCGCATATATGACGCCATCAAAACCAGCTGCTATAATATGTCCCTTCCACCAGGCAAGAGCACTGATTCCTGACTGAGAAACTTTAAGTCTTTTAAGGATTTCTCCTGACAGACTCATCAAGACCACTTCCCCATCATTAGTCCCTAGAAGAAGCTGCTCATTAATCAGTAGAGGGTGGGCCACACTCATCAGAGAATAACTTTGGTTAACGACACCTGAATCAGGATTCAACGCTGTGAGTTCTGAAGATGATGACCCAGTAATCACCAGATCATTTACGAGAATGGGATTCAAATCAACATCAACAAACTTTGTGCCACTAGCAATTCTTGTCTCCCATAAAAGAAGACCTTCTTCAAAAGATAAGGCGGCAGCAAAACCATCAGCAAAGCCTAGAATAATCTTAGAACCTACAATAAGGGGCTTTGAAGTTCTTTGTAGGGTTGTGGTAATAGGTACGGCCCTTTTATAAACCCATATAATCTTACCCGTCTGAGCATCTAGTTGGGCCAGCTGATGACCGCGAAGGTAAATAAGAAGTCTACCTTTATGGTAAACCGGAGCCGATTCAATAGGTGAACCCAGATCTACGGAGTACTTTAATTTCCCTGTAAGGTAGTGCCTTACAAAAAAGCGACCTGATTCTCCCCCGTAGCCTACATGATCATCAAAGAATAAAACCGGAGCGCCCAGAGGAGTGTTCTCTTTTTCAGACCACACCACTCTTCCCGTCTCAAGGTCATAGGCACTCATCTCTCCTGATAAGGCGCCCATGTAAACCATGTCCTCATAGATTCTTGGAGCTCCAAGCCCAATAGGTAAATTTCCTGAGCGGTATTCAAGATCCAGGTTTTTATTCCAGGATACTTTTAGAATTTTTTCTTCTTGCTTTGGAGCAACTAGCTTCAAAGAACAAGAAGAAACTATAAAAAGAGAAAGGATAAGAAAAAATCTCATTATTTAATTTCACCTAAGTAAAGCTTAGCAAGCTTTGCTTCTTCTTCGTGTGGATAGGTATCGATAATGGATTGAAAAATCGATTTGGCCTGATTGAGATCTCTTTTAACAAGATAAAGTCTTCCTAGGAAGAGCTCTAGATGAGCAGGCATAAGAAGATCTTTTGTCTTCTTTACGTCCTCAATAACAGCAATCGCTTCATCAACTTTACCAGCAGTTTCTAGTAGAACGGCCTTTTGATGAGCAACGAAGAATTTACTTAAGTCATTCGGAGCTTTCAATCCACTTAATAGGTTAATAGCTTTATCCGCTTCGCCTTTTTCTGCTAAAAACTTAGACATTTCCAGAGCAAGAGAGATCATAGAAGCAGAAGATTTTGCAATGTCATCAAGGGAAGAAAAGCGGCTAATGAGTTCATCAGTGGATAGCTGTCCGGCCTTTACTTTTTCCCAAGTCTCATTTTGAAAATTAAAAACAAGCTCAGAGCCTTTAAGCTCTTGGGAAGCTTTATATTTTGTAACCGACATCCACCCAATCACACCAACAAGAATGGCAACAAGTATAGCTCCGATGAGATATCTTTTCTCATAGATTACGTGACCAAGGTCTGTCTTATTAAGTGTCTCTTCCAGTGACTGAGATGGCGTAGTCTCGCTCATTTTAAAACTTCCTTTTAAAAATCAAAATGTATCTAAGGAGTTTAAAACTAGAGAGGAAACGTTGTCAAAGATCAAAAGATTACTTAGACTTATTGTAGTGAATCAAAATGATGACAGACTTTTGACAGGCCATGGCAAACAAGGCCAAAGGTAAGATATATCCGGTGAAAAAAATATTATTTATCGCCCTTCTCTTCTCGGGACTTGCTCATGCTCAATTTTCATCACAAATGATGGATATGATGGATGATGATATCTCTCTGGGGAGTGATATTTTCAATGATTTCAATGAAGATCTCGAATCATCACAGCAACTAGAAGATGAACGCTTTTATCGCTATGGGCGTTTCTTCTCCGTCAACCTCGGAGGTGGTTTTACCACTTTTACAGGAAACCGAGGTAATGCCTTCAATGATAACCACCCCTCTTTTCACCTTTCGGTTAACTATTTTCTCGATTTTCACCGTGTTATTACCCTTGGAGTTGAATACTCAAAGCACACGGCCATTTTTGATTACGTGACTAACGGTTATAAGAACCAAGGAAACCTAGGAGCAGTGGTCTCTGACAATACCCGTGCTTTCTTTGGGTATAAATATTATATCGACACTACCGATTTAGGGACTGCCATTACTTATTCAAATCCCCACCTGATTGGACGAATTGAATATTGGTACATCACTAATAAGTTTATTGATCACGATAACATTCCAAAACAAAAAGATGGCGGGATCGGAACAGCTCTTGGGGTTGGCCTTGAGTTTCCGATCGAGTTGAAAAAATCCTATATCAGCGTGCAGGCCCTTTATCACGTTGTGAACTTTTTTGATAAGTACACTCAAGACTACCGTGCGCACGTTGTAGATGGAGAGACCATTCCCCCAGGAACAAGAGGTTATGATGACCTTGCCGGTAATGTGATCAGCTTCATCATAACCTATAACTTTACTTGGTAAGCTGGGCCTTCCTTTCAATCTTTCTCATTCTTCTCTCAATGTCGGTCGAGGTTCTGAAGATCAAGTGAACAGGAGTATTCGTTAGATCAAACTCTTTACGAAGCCCATTAATTAAATACTTTCTGTAGTTCTCTGGAATTCCCTGAGATCTGTTTGAGAATAACAGGAATGTGGGAGGGGAAGATTTAAGCATAGAGGCGTACTTCACCTTAAATCGATTTCCACCGCTCTTTTTAAGCACCACTGGATTCTTTTCCACTAATTGGAAAAGACAACGGTTGAGTGCCCCCGTTGGAACTTTGCGGTTACGAATAACAATAGTGCGCTTAAGAGCTTCACGAAGATAATTAATGTTTCTATTTTTGAAAGCAGAAATTGTCACTAGCTGGCAAAAAGAAAGCCAAGGCACTTGATCTCTTAGATCTCTGATCCACTCATTCTTTTTCTTAGTATCAGCAAAAATCTCCTGCAGAAGATCGATCTTATTAAGACAAACGATTAAGGATTTCCCTTTCTCTAAAGCAATATCAATAAGACGTCTATCCTGGTGAGTTATACCAAGGGTTGAATCAATCATAAAGAGAACCACATCAGACTCAGAGATGGCCTTCAGGGAACGATATACAGATTGGGTTTCAATAAAACCTTCAACAACTTTTGATTTACGAATACCAGCGGTATCAACAAGCTTAATAGATCTCCAACGATTAACCTGATGAACATGTTCAATGTCTGCAACTTCATCAGTATCTTTTTCCTTCCAGTTTTTCTCAATGGCCGAAAGAATATTTTCTTCTGAGTAAAGGTCATCACCTAAGTTGGAATCATCGTAAGTAAACTCACTTGATTCTCCGAACTCTTCATCAGTGTCATCGCTTACTTCAAATTCATTTTTTTGACCGAACTCAACGTAGATGCGCTTTTCTTCTTCTGTGAGGTCATCCTCATCCATAAAAAATGTTTCATCCGTATTTTCATGGAATCGCTTCATCTCTTCATAGAGAGTAACGGTATCTTTACGAACGAACTGATTCTCCTGAGCTTCTA
>DATGND010000050.1:0-5534 GCA_035306925.1 Bacteriovoracaceae bacterium
TTTTTGGTTTTCTCATTACTCCACATTTGGGTATTCATAGCAGGCATCAACAGGGTAGGAAGGTTTCCTCGCGCAATGAAAACACTTGAAAGAAGATCATTGGTAATTCCCAGATTGAGGCGAGCAAGTGTATTGGCAGAGAGAGGGGCAACAATGAGTTTATGGGCCCACTTCACCAGTTCAATATGAAGTACATTCTGACTTTCATTCAGGTTTTTAGGGTTGAAGTCATCCAAAGGTCCATAGACCGCTTGGGCCCCTAAATAACGAAATGTATTTTCTTTTATAAATTCTTGTGCTCCTTGAGTGAGTATCACACGAACTTGGTGACCCTGTTTAACAAGAGCACGAGCCACATCATAAGATTTATAGGCAGCAATTGAGCCTGTTACAGCGAGTAAGATATTCATAGCAGTTCCACCTGTGTACTCATCCAGTAAACTAGAGATTGATGAATGAGATGAGGAGCTATAATGACTTCACTATCTTGTGAACGGGCCCATTCTTTCCAAAGAAGATCTTTGCCTCCAGTAATCATTATAGTCTGAAGTCCATATTGTTTTATGAGTTTCTCAGCGAGAGCGCAGAACGAATGGTATCCGGCACTCATGGCTTCTTCTGTCGTTTGTGGAAGAGCTAAATTTATACTTTCTGTTAGAGTGACATCCTTTAAGTTTTCTCCTTCAGAGAAGGTCTTTAAGTATTTATCATAGGAAGGAAGGATATATCCTCCGATAAAGCCTTTATCTGTTACCACATCCATCGTTAGGTAGGTTCCTGAATCAATGATCAGAGTAGGCTTCTTTAAGTTTTTATAACACCAGAAAGCAGTAATAAGACGATCCTCTCCAAGAGTCTTAGCATAGTGAACAGGCATACCTGCAAAACGTTCTCCTCTCCAATAATCTTGGACACGGGTTAGGAGATATCCTTGCGACTGAAGGTCAAAAAGCTCTTTATCGTAAGTTTTAACCTGCGCTAAAACTAATTGAGAGTTATGGGGAGATATGCCGTAATGTTCGGCCCTAGAGTTTAGATCATGAAGAGGAACAACTTCCAGGAGTTCCCATTTTCCATGATCTTTCTTAAAGAGGCCCACGTGAGGATTGGTATTACCAAAATCAAGACTAATTAACGAGTGAATCATTTCTGTCTCTGCTTATCCAGGTAACTTTGAATGAGTGTTTTCTTTTGTTCAAAGAAATCAGCAATAGGTGTGCAGAATTTTGGCGGCATATTGGGACCTTCTTTCAGAAGGTCGTTAATGACGAGAACTTGCCCATCTGTTCCTGCCCCGGCCCCAATACCGATAGTAGGTATGGAAACAGCTTCCGTAATTTTTTCAGCAAGATTTTTTTCTACCATCTCAAGAACAATGCTAAAAGCACCAGCAGCTTCCAAGGCTTGAGCTTCTCGGATCAGACGTGTTGCAGAGTCTTCATTCTTACCATGAGTATAGTAACCACCTAATTGATGAACTGATTGGGGAGTAAGACCAATGTGTCCCATAACAGGGATGCCATTTTGAACCAAGCGTTCCACAAGTTTTATTTGATAAGGATAAGCGCCTTCAAGCTTTAAGGCCTGGGCACGAGTCTCTTGAAAAAGTCTCGTTGCATTTCTCATTCCGCTACTCATGGTGCTGTAGGTACCAAAAGGCATGTCTACCACGAGAAACTTATCAGGAGCACCACGACGGACAGCACGAGAAAAAATAATCATTTCTTCTAGTGTGACTTCCACCGTCGTTTCATATCCCAGCATAACGTTACCTAAGCTATCACCAACTAAGATTAAATCTAAGTCGGTTTCATTAAGCATTTGAGCGGTTTGAAAATCATAGCAAGTCAGCATTTGGAGGTTACCATTTTTAGCTTTCTTGATGTCTCTTAAAGTTAGTGCTTTCATTACTTACCTTATTGCTAACTGCATCATAAAAAAATAACTAGGTCATTTTTAGGATGCAAAGTTATCATGTTCACTTGAAGGTAGCCAACTCTAAAGGGGGAAGTTTAGTGCAAACAAATCGATCTTTTTTGTATGGGGAGTCGGTCTTTACTACTGCAATGCTCATGCAAGGAAGAATTTTATTTCTTGCCAACCATTTAGATCGCCTTCTGAAAGGGGCCAACTTTTTATGGGGGCCTTTTAACTCTAAGGATTTAGGGTTTTTACGGGATAAAATTGAGAGCGGAATTCCTCAAAAGGGCAACCAAGATGGCTTAAGAATCACCTTGAGTTATCAAGATGCTGAAAGAATGATTTTACGGAATAATTTTAATGTCTCCGGTATCCAGGTGGATTATTTTAGTTTTGATAAGGGAGAGAAAAAAAACGCTATTCTTAAGTCAGTTAAAACCAGTGATGAGCAAGAACTTTTACCTTCCTTTTTAAAAAATTCCAGAAGAGTGCAACAGACGATATCTCTTTATAAAAGTGGATACCTTAATCAAGGAGAAACTCTTCTTTTTTGCGGACCTGATGAAGAAGTATATGAAACCTCCTGGGCCAATATATTTGCTGTGAAGGAAAACATTCTCTATACTCCTTCTAGTGGGGGAAGCGTGTTAGCAGGAATTATGCGAGAGAAAATTCTTCAGTTTAAAGGCCACCATTTTAGTAAAGTGAAAGAAGAAAGCTTTACGTTGTCTTTTTTAAAAAACTGCGACTTCGCTTTCGTTTCTAATGCACTTTGGGGAGTCATTCCTGTAGTAAAAATTGATGCTACCAATTTAAATCAACCCACAGAAAGTTTTTTTGATTTTGAGAAGGTTATTTTGAATGAAGAAATTAGAAGTAAAGTGTCCAACCTGTGAAAAGAAATTTAATTATTATGACTCAAAGTTTCGTCCATTCTGCTGTGAAAAATGTCGTTTAATTGATCTTGGACAGTGGTTGACGGAGTCTTATGCAGTTCCTGCGCACAAGTTATCGGAAGAAGAGCAAGCCGAGTTAGAAAAAGTGATCATGGATGAAAAAAATTAACTTAAATGCCACCCAAAAGCTCATTGAGAAATGGGCCCTTGAATGTGGGGATATTCTCAATGATTACTTTTACAAATCTTTAAAGCGACCTTTAAAAGTTATAAATAAGGGTAAGCTTGGACTTGCAACAGAAGCGGATCTAAAAAGTGAAGCTCATATCATTAAACAAATAAAATCCCATTTCCCTGAACATAAAATCTTATCAGAAGAGGATTCTTTCAGAGAAGGAAATGAAGGAAGCTTCTCTAAAAATCAATATTTATGGCTGATTGATCCTTTGGATGGGACGAATAACTTTTATAATAAGCTCCCATTTTTTTGTGTCAGTATCGCTTTGTATTTTGAGAACGAACCTTTGATCGGAGTTGTTTATAATCCGGTCAGCGGGGAATTTTTTTCTGCTCAAAAGAATAAAGGGGCCTATTACACTCGTTACATTGGGGGAAAAAAGATCCGTACAAAACTTGTGCCTCAAAAGAAGAAAGATATTGGCGAAGCACTTTTGTCAGCTAATTCGAGAAAATTCTCTCCCAAAATCCTCAATAACTTTTCTCAACTAAGGGCCATGAGACGCTTCGGTTCAGCCGCTTTGGAACTTTGTTATGTAGCCGCAGGACTTCTTGATGCTTACTGGGAAAAGGGCCTAAAACCCTGGGATATGGCCGCAGCAGCGCTGGTTTGTCAGGAAGCAGGGGCCAAGATTACTCAACAGAATGGACAAGACTTCGACCCTTTTGCAAAAACCGTATTGGCCAGTCAGGTTTTCGTTTATAATGAAATAAAAGATTTGATCTAGTGAAAAGGTTTCTTTGTTTTGACAAGGATCGGTCAGGGTAAGATAATATTTTTATAGGTTAGTGCTCACGTTTTTGAGCGTCATGATCCATGGAGGGGTTGTGTGGATATATTGATTAATTACTTAGATAAATTTGGGCCTGAGTTATTAGTTATTCAGTTCGGGTTCCTTATAATTTTATCTACACTCTTCTTGTGGTTATGGTTCTCTAATCGTAGAAAGTATCGCAACTTAAAGCACGTTATTCCTGCTAATGTTGTGAAGAACTATCTAGATTCAAGCATCCAAAATTCAACTGCTTTAAAATCATCGCTCTTTAGAGGTGGTGGCCTGGACGTAGATAGTGTTCCTTCTGTTATGCCATTAGGACAACTTGGTGGGGGAGACAATGTCGCCGTAAGTGGAGCCCCTTCTGCACAAGTACTTGAAGAACTAGCAGAGAAGAAAGCGCTGATTGCTTCCTTAGAAGCACAACTTCAAAGTGCAAAAACAGCAGGTGCTGAATTTGAAACCAAAGCTAAAAACTATCATAAGGATTTAACAGTTGCTCTTGAGAAAGTAGCGGAGCTAGAAGCTAAGCTGGCAGCATCCTCAACTGCTCAAGGAGCTGAACACGATGATTCTGCTCTTCGTGAAGAATTAGCAGCTGTTACTAAAGAGCGAGATGAATTACTCGAAAGATTAAGAGAGTTTGAAGTCATTGCTGATGATCTTGCTAACCTTAAACGCTTACAGCAAGAGAATGAGCAATTAAAGAAATCTCTTGGAATGGGAACCGGAGCTGAGCCTCAAACCCAGAAAGAAGAGGCCTTGCAGGCCGAAGTTAGTGAGCTTTTAGAACAAGTTTCAGAAGCTGTTGCTGAAACTTCTCCTGAGGAAACCTCTACTTTAGATGAGTTCCTATCAGAAGGAGAAATGACTCCGGAAGAAAAAGAAATGCTTGCAGCTATGAATGAGGGAGCCCAAGAAGAAAAGAAGGAAGAGGAGAAGCCGCTGGCAAATGATGATCTACTATCTGAATTTGAAAAGATGTTAGGTTAATTATGAAAATCATTTCATCACTTCTTGTTCTGGGACTTCTTACTCCTTCTGCCTTTGCTGCTGTAGGGAAGTCCCATCTTGCTAAGTCTGAGAAAAAAGTCACTCTTGATCAATCCGATATTGTAAAACTAGAAAGATTTGAAACATTGTTTCGAATGGACCCTAAAACACCGGGTCTTTTCAAAGCAATGAAAAAAAGTGCTCTTACTTACCAGCAAAAAGCAGTTCCAACACTTGTGAAAGTGATGAAAGACGATAATTTCTCTGATCAGAATCGCTGGCAAGCAACGATGCTTTTGGCGCAAGTGATGGGTGCAAAGTCAGCAGCATTTATCGCTAAATTTAGTGAGCATCCCAATTGGATGATGAGACTGGCCTCTTTAAAAGCTTTACTAGGCTTAAAGCAGGATTCATATCATGCGGTCTATTCGAGAGCATTAAAAGACCCCTCATTAATCGTTCGTATTCAGGCCCTGGATAATATCTCTCAATTAAAGATAGTTTCCCTGGCGCCGGAAGTTTGGCAAATGATGTATGATCAGTCCAACTATGCCGGAGATGCAGGTAAAAGAAAAAGAACTTCCATTGTTAAGAGTGTGATCAGAACTTTGGGGGATCTTGAGTATAAAAAAGTAACACCTATTCTGGCTTCTCTTATTCAAAAAGATAAATACAGCGACTTGGCTGATGATCTTGATTACTCTCTTGAGAA
>DATGND010000051.1:0-7480 GCA_035306925.1 Bacteriovoracaceae bacterium
CAACCCCATCAATTGATCACGGGTTTCTCTTTCGATTCCTACAAAGTCAAAAGTAAACAATTGATCATTTTCCACCTTAACCTGTAAGTGAACTTCTTTCTCATCGACCTCTGGATTCATTTCCAAATTGATGAGGTAATAACCATAAGAGAATAGATCTTTTTGAGCTTCATCCAGCAGAAGGCGGTACTTGTTGTAATCAAAAGGCTGGTTGTAGCGACTGACAAACTTTCTTTTAATAAATTTATCAACAAACTCAGAACGACTTGTTGTCGACAGACTATTGTAGACAAGAGGGTTTTCCAAAGAAACAACAATTGATATATCGACTGTCTCTTTATTATCAATAACTTTAATATCAACCTTATGATCCGGATAACCTAATGATTCCAGCTTTTGAGAAAAGGCTAATTGAGTCTCAGGTAGTAATGAAGGCTCAAAAAAATCTCCTTCTTTAAATTTTATGACATCATAAGGATCTACATCTAAAGCTGAGCCAGGATAAATAATCCCCACCGATTTAATAACTGGCTTTAGCTCAAAGTTGATAGTCAGCTTCTTGTTTTTATCTATTTCATAAAAAAAAGACTTATAACCACCATCGGATGCAAGCACCTTAATACTTTCTTTGAAGTGCAGGTAACTGCGATAATTTCCTTTTAAAGTTTCAAACTGTTTTTTACGAAGCTGACACAGTTTGATTGGAGAGCAATTAACTTCCACCCCATCAATCTGATAGGCCCAGGCTGAAAAGCTGAATAGGAAAGTTAATAAAAATAAAATCATTTAAACGTCCATCGCACCTTTAAGTCACCACCGATGGAGTTATCAATTACGTCCTCAAGCCCCTCTTCATTGGTCCTGAGTTCATAAACACCTTCAAGTTGCATCTTCTTATTAAGACTATAGGTTAAATTCATGCTCTGACGTTGTCCAATACTTCCACCCATCGTAGAAGATACAGAAAGTGTCATAGCATCATCCAATCTTTTCTTGAGTTCAATCTTGGTAGCAGATCTTGTTCGTCCTAAAGTTCCCTGACCATCCTGAGATCTTCCTGTAAGCATTGATGAAGTTTGAGACTGTTCAAAAACGGTTCCCAAATTGATTTGTAATCCGAACTGCTTATTCAGGATATCAGCAACCTTAAACCTATCGAATACAAATGATCCCACACCAACAGAGGTTAAGTTTTGTTGTTCTCGAGGATCAAGCGTTCTTTGAATTTCATCAGTATAACCAAAAGCAATAAGTGAAAAGATAGAGTTTCTTGGCAGAGGTGGATCTGAAGTTAAATCAAAATTAAATCTTTCCAGGTCACCATAAGCCTTGGCCTGAATATTAAAGTTTGAAATATTGGTTGTAGCCTGAACATCAAAGTCTGGATTAGTAATTTCTTTTTTAGGCGAGAAATTAAAATCAGCTCCGGAAATGATATATTCATTATTCTTAAAAAATATTCTTGAACTATTAGCAGGGGCAAAGAGTCTTCCCTCTGCTTTAGGCCTTAAAGGATTGCCAGTTAGCCGTACTTGACCTTTAAGGGAAACATCCAACATTGAGTTCATAATAGTAACAGGGTTTTCGGCTTTTACGTTAACACCAAGATTAAAGAGCTTCCCTAAAATGGAATCCTGATCCTCTGGTAGATAACGAATCTGAGAAACAGAAGCTGTTTTACCTGTAAAGTCACCTAGCTCGTTTACAATATTGGCCTTGTTAAGCACCAGATCCCCACTAATGTTATAAGGCAGGTTGTTTCCAAGGATAATACCTTCTCCGGAAACATTGACGACAGACTTACCCATAATTGGAATTTCGGCCCTATTAATAATGAATTTAAAATTCACATCCGGTTCTCTACCAGAGAAATAAATATCACCCAGGAAGGAAACATGTCCGCTATCAAGATTGGTATCTAGCTTATGAACAGTAAGTTTTCTGTCGAGTAAGGAGACATTGAATTTTAAATCATTGATATTAGTCGGTAGTCCTTCTACCCCTAATGAAATCCCATCACTCTTGGCATTCATTATAAATTGATAGTTATCTTTATTACCGGTGATTTTTGAAGCTAAGTGAAAATCCCCACCACTGGATTGTATTCTTGAAAAAAGAATCTCAAGTATTTTCGCATCTACTTTAAGTTCCTGCTGAATATCAACTTTCTTTCCAAATTCTCCAGAACCAGTCGTTCTTAATACGACATCCGAGCTACTTGCATCAAAGGACCAATGAGTGATCTTGTTATCTTTGATGACATACTCAGGGTTTTCACTGGCATAATAAAAATTAAATTCAGGATGGTTGAAGGATACTTCTTTAAAGTTTGCGACCAGATCAAATTGATGCAAGTCAGATGTAAAATTACTAGAGCCGTCGAATTTAAACTTCCCCGTAATATTCTCTGCATCGAGATGATAACCTAATAGAGCTATCCAATAAGGCTTAATATCATCCACATCGATCGACAAATTAACAAACGAGTTTTCCAGAGGAGAGAATGAATATTTAAATGTTGATACCAAAGATTTTCCAAAGATATTAAATGATCCTGAAATATCAAATGGTCTAAAATTAATATCTACAAAAGAATCTTGATAGCGGTAATTTTGATAAACTGTCTGACGTAAAAGATTTTTTAAATCGATAGAGAAATCCAGTTTAGAACCTTGTCCATTTACACTTCCAGACATAAGCCCATCTACATGAACACCAAAACGTCTGGCATGAGAAAAACTGGAAAGCAGTAAGTTATCCCAGAAAAAACCTACCTTCAGATAATCATTTTTTAAATTGTAAGAAAAGTCACCGGTAATATAGGCATTATCTTTTTTGATTTTTACCTTATTAAAAGAGAGAACTCTTTCTTTAAACATTAACTCTAAATCGACCTGAGAAAATATTTCGGTATAGGCCAGAACATCTTCGGCTTTGAGGTTTGCCTTAATTTTTAAATCATCCAGATTGATCTTACCAAAGATATAGGCATCAACTTTAGTTTTAAAGTCTAGATCCACTGGAAGAAAATTGAGTTTAGAAAAAATAGGATTAAGAATTTCTACCACATCGGCGTGATAAGCCGTCGGTGAATCAATTCCGATAGCAATGTCAGAGTTTCTCCAACTAACACTACCAGCTCCCGTTAAGTGGGTAGAGCCTACAAGAGAATCAACCTTATTAATGACGACCATTCCTTCACTTATAGGAATCGTAATATCAACAATTGACTCTCCAAGTTTATAACCCAGGATTCCAAAATCTGAAAACTTTCCTTTAAAGTCTAAGCGAGTCTGTTTAGGTGGCCCATAGACTTCCAAATCTAGCTCCCCTCGGCCGACTAACTCTGTCTTAGCGACATTCCCTAAGTCACTTAAGTTAATTTTTCCCTTATTAACTTTAAATCTTAAATCTTTTGAACTGGCATATCCCACGACCGCAAATTTAGAATCCAAAAGTTCAACATTCGCCTTCATTTGAAATTCACGATCAATAATTGAAAATTCAGATTGAGACAATTGAGCTTCTTCAATATTCAATATTTCAAAATCACTCTCACCAACCTGAAGAGTAAGATTTTTTACAATGAAGTTATCCTCAGGTATAAAGTGAAAGTCTTTCCCTTCTCTTTTAATAGTCACTTTTCCAAACAAGCGGGCTTCTAAGATGTCCAAAAAATCCAGATAGTTCAAAGCTTCTGACAATTTAAAATTATCTGTTTGAACAGCGATAGCTTCTTCCAGGAAACTTGCTGTCGGTAGTGAGAAAAGAGTCACTGGTCCAAGAACTTCAGCTTTACCTTTATCTTGCTTAACCAAAAGATGATTAAGATTCAGAATACCATTTTCGTATTTAAGTCCAGCTCTCAACTCATCAGAGTTAAGAATATTTGATTTTAAATTTTCAATAAAAAGCTCAGCAGAAGCATTTACATTTTCTTCATCATATTCAACTTCAAATAAAGCTGATGCAATCCCATCTTTAATTTTTACAAATTCCGGCAGTTCAATCTGACGATGAGTCGCATTGAGGTACAATTTCGAATCACCTTTTAATGAAACCTGTGCATTTTTTAACTTAGGATAATTTTTTATTTCACCTCGTAGGAGTATCTGGTGAATATCGTGTTGAATTTTTAAACGTTGAATAGAAACATTATTTCTATCAACATGAAGATCTCCCCAGATCTCATCAATCATAATGCCGGGAAGAAGCGAAAGGTTAGAAACATGGAACCTTGATGTTAAATTCCCACTCTCTTCAAAAACTTTAAATCTTTTCAGATTGATTTCACGCTTATTGTAATTGACCAGTGTATTCTCAAATATAAGCGTATCTACGTGGAAAGGAAGGTTTTCAATTGTTTTAAAAACCTGATCGATAGCTTCTTTAGGGATTTCTTGCATTGACTTAGAATCTGACTTTTCATTCAGCTTAATATCAATTACTGCGTGGGATACTTTAAGTTCTCCAAAAGAAAGCTTTCTTTCTTCGATCTCAATTAAGTTAAGATAAATACCAATCAGGCCCATTTCGGCCCCAAATTTTTCTGTATCACTTATTTGCTTAGCGACTTGGACCTTATTAAACTCAACTCCAGGCGGGAATACACTTATTTCCATTTTCCCTAGAGATATTTCGGTTCCAAACCTTCTTTCAGAAATATCTGTAATAACTTTCGTTGCCAGGCGGGCAAAGGAAGCGGTTTGAATAAAAACGCCTAAAGCTATAAAAGCCCCGATTAAAATGAATAAGAATGCAGCAATCACGCTATTAAATCTCATTCAACCTCTTTAACATCTTTGCGCTCAAGCGATAAGATCTATCAATAGCTTGAATGTTATTTAATATTTTCTTAGCCGCTCGTTTTTCACCTAATTGAATGAGTAGCTCAACTTCAAGATAGTAAAAGGAAAGAATATCTGTTTCGAGTTCTACTTTCTCCAGAGCTTCATAGCAATAATCAAGGGCCAGTCGATAATCCCTTAATTTCATCAAGGCATGGATAGCCAGATAACTCCCCTTTAAAAAATCTGTATTATTAGTCGCAAGCTCTTTAACTTTCTTGGCACACATAAAAGCAGACTTGTTAAAATCGGATTGCAAAAAACCTACTGCTAAATTCAGCCAACCACTAAGATTAAACTCCTGGTACTTGAGACCTTCTGCCAGTTCAAGGTCAGTGTCTAAAGCAGTTTCATCTTCCCAGTCAGGCACGTAACTCTCTTTAGGAGATTCTTCTAAACTTAAATCAATCTCTTCTGTAGCCGAAGAAGTTTCTTCTATTACAGGTCGTGCCTGAATTAGGTACTTTTTTAAATGCGGGTAATATTTCTCAAAATAGACGAAGCTATAATCTTTTTGAGTTTTGATAACATCTGAGTATTTAGTCGCAATGTCCTCCAGACCAAGATGATCCATCAGATTAAGGATTAATGACTTAAACTCCAAATCTTCAAAATATAAAATCAATTCAATGATTTTCTTATAATCTTTTTTCTCTTGGATTCCATTTAGATACAAAGTAAAAAAGTTCCAATAAATTTTTGCACTGTTGTTAAAATTAAGACCAGTAATAACTTTTTCAATAAGACTTAATCTTTCTTCTTTATTTTTGACTGTCGATTTTTGAAAGCAATCCTTAATAAGTCTTCTTACTTCATTTTCAACTTCTTGATTCCAACCGCGGTCAAGATTTAGTAAGAGTTCTTTTAAATCCAGATTAAAGTCGGAAGCAAAATACTTCTTTCGTAGTTGCTGGACTTCTTCAAAGTGGCGCGGGATCTTTCTTTCATAAAGGTGAATATAAAAATCAGAAATCTTGTTATAAAGCTCTTCTAAGTCCCCTATTTTTTCATAGAGCTTTATTTCAACAATACGGGACTCAAGACTTTGAACAGCAAGTTTTTGGATTAACTCAAGTGACTTGTGATAGTCATCTGTCGAATTAATATAGGAAATTGTTTGATCGTGAGGCAGAGGCATTCCCTGCAAGAGATGAATCTCTAAAAATAAACCCAGCAACTCATTACTCTTTTCAAATTGTAGAGCATGTTCAATGAGTCGCTGGGCCTCAAGATATTTTTGTTCGGCCATGGTCTGCCGAATTTTTTCAATTTTTTCAACCAATGTCGCTTCCTACGGCATAATTAAATTCACCATTTAATTATACGTTAAAAAGCTTTTGGGATAAATAATTGGTTGAAAAGCTACTATTGACGAAGTCCGGATCTTCTAAAATTTGCTTATGCAATTCCAGATTGGTCTGAATTCCGCTAACAACAGTTTCATTTAATACTCGCTGGGCACGGGTAATACAGTTTTCGCGGTTATCGGCCTGTACAATGATTTTAGAAATCATAGAATCATAGTACGGTGGTACACTATAACCGGTATAAATGTAGTCATCCGTTCTGACTCCGATCCCACCTGGACGGTGGTAATGGATGATATTGCCTGGTGAAGGCATACCTGTCTTAGGATCTTCAGCGTTAATTCGGAATTCCATAACATGGTTTCTAAACAGAATATCTTCCTGCTTAAATCTCATCACATCCCCTTGGGCGTGACGGATCATCTCCGCAATGAGGTCAATTCCCGTGCGACCTTCGGTCACTGGGTGCTCCACCTGAATACGGGTGTTCATTTCCATGAAATAAAACTTCTGGGTATCCTGATCGTACAAGAACTCAACAGTTCCTGCAGAATCGTAGTTTACAAATTTAGCAAGTCTTACGGCTGCATCACAAATTTCCTGGCGAACTTCAGGAGACAGCACTGGAGAAGGGGCCTCTTCAAGAATTTTTTGGAATCGACGCTGAATAGTACAATCTCTTTCACCTAAGTGAATAACATTTCCGTGTCTATCGGCCAAAATTTGAACTTCAATGTGACGAGGATTCTGAATATATTTTTCAATAAAAAGAGTCCCGTCTCCAAAAGCCGCTTTAGCCTCTTCTTGTAAACGAGCAATCGTTGTATGAAGAACTGACATATCATCAATTCTCTTCATCCCACGACCACCGCCACCAGCAGAAGCTTTGATAAGAATAGGAAAGCCCATTCTTTCAACTTCAACTTCAATCTGAGCCTCAGTCATATTTTTAATGTAAATTGGCTCAAGTGTTGGAACATTGGAATTCTTAGCTGTTATCTTAGATTCGATTTTATCCCCCATTGAACTGATACATTCAACGGATGGACCGATAAAAGTTATTCCCCATTTCTCACACATACGGGCAAATTCAGTATTCTCAGCTAGAAAACCGTACCCAGGGTGAATAGCATCAGCTCCAGTGATTTCAGCAGCTGATAAAATCTGAGGGATATTAAGATAAGAAAGGCTCGACTTTCCTGGCCCTACACAGACCGATTCATCTGCCATTTTTACGTGAAGGGAATCTTCATCAGCTTTCGAGTGAATAGCAACCGTCTCAATTCCTAACTCACGACAACTTCTAATAATTCGTATGGCAATCTC
>DATGND010000052.1:0-2606 GCA_035306925.1 Bacteriovoracaceae bacterium
AAGTTAATCCTTCCCTAACCATCACGATAATTATCATTTCCTCTCTGACGGCAACAATTTCCTAGTCTCACCTGAATGTTTGATTATACGGCCCCGCGGCCACGGCCATGCAAAATGAAAAAGGCTTTTAACTTCCGTTAGAATTTTTTCCGCCAAGAACAAATTCAACAAAAGAGAAAAGCCTTTCTATGAAAAGACTATCCATCAAAATTACATCAAATGCCAAGACCCTTTCTTCTTACTCAGGATTACATTTATTTTCTGATCTCATTTTAAAGTTTGAAATTCAGGCCTTACTAGGACCATTCTTACCAAAGAAACAGCGAGATCGTGGTTTTACTAGCTTCCAGAAGTTCTATTCAGAGGTCTTAGGCTTCATTACCGGGGCCGAATGCCTTGATGATTTTGACAACATTGGCCAAGACCCACTTTTTAATGAAATGACAGGAAGTGATTAAACACGCTCGCTCTATAGAAATGATGAATTATCTAGTAAAGGAGGTTACTCGACTAAAAATGGTTTTGTGTAGTTCGTCTTATCAAGCAGAAAATGCTGGCCTAGCTCCACCAGCGAATGTTGGTCCGAGCTTCGCTTAAGCTCTTTGACAATTAAATATCAGTTCAAAGTTCTGCCGACGAAACTACGGGCACACCGCGAGGAGAACTATTGCACGGAGTTCTCCTTCAGAGGACAGAGGATCGTGCCTCTGACTAAAAATGAGGTCCTAAGGAGGATAGTTGCGATGTTTTTTGCCATAACAGGCCTGTGAAGGGAAACAGGTTTGGGATTTTTTGTGACGGACTTGTCACAGGAATTGGTTTGAAATGCTTAGTGAAGGATTTGGGTTTTAATGGTGCGCCCGACAAGATTCGAACTTGTGACCCCTACCATGTCAAGGTAATACTCTAACCAACTGAGCTACGGGCGCGAGGAATATTATTTTAAACAGGGCCAATATGGTTTGTCACTAGATAAGTTCATGACTTTGGGCGGAAACTTCGCTAGACTTCCATTTCTATGATGAGACTGCAGAGACGATTTTTTCCTTGGATTGCTCACCATGCTTGGGAGTTTAAGTGGTTCTATTTAGGGGCCTTTACTTGCTTGGTGTGCTTGCAGTTACTTCAGGCCGAGATTCCTCAAAGAATCCGGGTCCTGACGGAGTATATGCAGGATGGCCGCTTTGGAGAAATCTCTGTCTGGATTTTTGTGGGATTGGCCATCGGAATCCTTTTTTTCAGAACATCCTCTCGTCTTCTTTTTTTCTTTCCCGCTCGGGTTCAACAAAAACTTCTTCGCATGGAACTCTTGAGTCAAATGGAGAAGGTTCCTACGACTCGTTATGAGAATCAGGAACAAGGGCAACTCTATCAAGTGCTTTATGATGATATTAACCAGTTGAGGGCCTTTATTGGCTTTGGTTTGTTGCAAATAAGTAACATCATTATTGCTGCCGTGGTGTTGATCCCTAAGGTTAACCAAACTGATAGTTACCTCTGGCCTGCTTTCTCACCGCTCTTCTTTAGTATTGTGATTTTTACGATTGTGACTTTTTTCAATGAACGTCTTCTGGAAAAGATGGTGAAAAAGAAGGCACAGGTTCAGCAATTCATCATCGAGTCCTATGAAGCCAAGCAAAGTATTAAAAACTTTCATCAGGAAGAAAATTTTATTCAAGGCTTTAAAAAAATCTCGGCAGAAGAGTTAGGCTATTTTTTTAGAGTAGGGGTAGGGTATTCCTTTGCCAGTCCTTATATTAAATTTGGTTTAGGCTTAAGTCTTTTATGGGCAAGTATTCTCATTCGTCAAAATGGGGGAACTACCTCTGATTTGGTTTTCTTCTCAGGGTTCCTATTTCTGTTCATGGAACCTGTGATGTTTTTATCATGGGTAGCTATTGTTTTTGTGGATGGGATAGTGGCCTGGAAACGAGTAAAGGGTTTATTCACAACACTTGTTTCTAAAACACCAGCTGAAAAAGAATTTAAAGAACTTTCTTTAAAAGAAGATGATGAGGGTTATCAATCGGAATTGGTATTTTGGAATAATAAGGTTCGACTAAACTTCAAGAAAGGGAAGTGGACTTGCTTGATTGGAGAGACCGGTTGTGGAAAAACTTATCTTCTTTCTAAGGTCGCAACTCAGTTTATATTAAAGAATAAAACAGTCTCCATGGTTCAGCAGGAGCCTTATTTATTTAACGATACCATCAGAGAAAATATTTTCTTAGGAAGTGAAGTCGATGAAAAAAGAATGGAACTTGCTAAGGAGCTTCTCAAGGTCTTTCAGTTAGATAATCTTGAAGCAAGCCTGGATGAGGTTCTCGATTTAGAGGTTGGGGAGAATGGTAAAAGACTATCTGGAGGACAGATGAAACGTGTGGCCCTGGTGAGATCCCTTCTTTCCAGTGCTGATATTCTCATTTGGGATGATCCCTTCTCTTCCGTTGATATCATCCTGGAGAAAAGAATTATTTCTAAAATCAAAAAGATGTTTCCAGAAAGAACATTTCTTATTTCATCACATCGTTTAACAACAGTTAAATTATCTGATGAACTAGTGTTCTTGGAGGCGCATAAAGATATCGAAGTATTTGGTACAGTTA
>DATGND010000053.1:0-6883 GCA_035306925.1 Bacteriovoracaceae bacterium
CCTGGCCTCTATATTCATATTCATCTCCCGGTCTACCCGCATTGAACGAAAGTTCAAATTAGCAGAACCAAGAGTGATAAATTCTTCATCTACAATCATTATTTTTGAGTGAACTTTAAGAAAATGACCTTCTCCTTCATCCGGAATAGAAGGATAGTAAAAACCTAGACGCTGAAACTTGTTCGCTTTCTCTAAGATTTTTTTTACTTTGTTTCTTCCATTTACATAAACCGCTCTCTCAAAACTTCCGAGATAATCCCGAGGAAGAACAATGACCACTTCTGCCCCATCGGGACGTTCTAATTGTTTTGCCAGGGCCCTGGCGATTGGCAGACACGTGAAGTATTGGTTTTCTATGTAGATCATTTTCTTAGCAGCTAAGATCGCATCGATGTAAAGATTTTCAATTTCAAAAGCCTTAAGGGCCGGATCAGTACGTGAAAGTGAGCCGATGGTATTTTCGATTGAGGGATAGGGAGTTTCAATCCTGATACCATTCTCAGGAAACTGCTCAATGGGAACATAGCTTGGATTTAATCTTGCCTGCATCATGATCCGCATTTTCTCCAATAAGGGGCCTGTGAAAATAAATTGGGCATCATGAATGGGAAGATAATTTTCTTCTCCTTTTCTCCTCAGATCAGAATGAAGAAGATGATCAGGAGTATCCCAGCGATTAACAGAGATATCCATTCCCCCTAGAAAGCCGCATGAATTATCGATGAGAACCAATTTTTCATGGAATGAACCAAAGGCATAAGGAGAGCGATCGTTTCTAAAGTTCACTCTCGGGTGTCCTAGTTGCCGCCATTTCCACTCAGTAAGTCTTTCACGGGAAAACTTCAAATAAAGTCCTGGCTTCCAACAAAGGATTTTAATTTTCAATTCTTTATTTTGATTAACCAGAAAAGAGAAATATCGTCGCAAATCAGAAGGAAAATGACTGGAAACTTTTCCAAGATTTAATTTACTCTCCATTTCCCAAGCGGTAATAAAAATATTTTTCTTTGCCTGTGGAGCAGCTTCAAAAAAAGCTGTGTAGTATTTATCAGCATCAAGCAGAAATCCCAGATGATTTATTTTATCGATACACCAAACATTTCTGTTTTGAGCGCAAATATTCATGGGCACTATCTTACGGCTTCTTAGTCAAAAGTATTGGAGCACAGGTATCTAAGTAAATAACTAAAATTAAAGAGTTTTAAGCAGTTTCTTTAATTTCTTCTTGAAGAAAGTCGATGCTTTTATTCATGAATGCGTTTAAAGAGCAACCCGATGCCAATGACTTTCTTTCCCCGCTTATTCAGTTCAAGGATGTTTGGCATGAAGGTCGTTATCATCACTTTATGCCTGATGATCTTTATGCATTGTTGATACTGCAGAAGAACACTTGTAAAAAAGTTTCCTATGAGCGTGCTTTCAGAGGCTGGAAAAATTCCCCCTTTATTCAGGAAAAAAGATCCTCTGGTAGGGCCTTTTACTCGTGGCTCAATAGACATAAACTCTCCATCATCTGGAGAGAAACAGACTTCTCTATTAACCCCATCTTAACTTCGCCATTGGCCCCAAAACACGATGAGAATGATGAACTCGCTGCTAGTCATAGTTTTGTTATTAGACCTCAAATGGTAAATGGAAAGAAAATTAAACTTTATGTACAAGATAGAGACATGATTAAACTTCTAAGTCTTCACATAGGAGATCATGTCCCTCTAGAAGAGCTAACTCGCCATTACATAGCCCAACGAATGAAATGGGAGAAATCCCTTATTCCTGCTCCCACATTCTTAGATTGGGTCATAGCAATAGGAAAAAGACCTCTTGTCAGAGAGGGAGAACTCGGTTTTTTCCCTCAAGTATGTTTAAGCTCATCTTGAATTGAACTATCCTTCTCCTATGCTCATACTCTGCTCACTCGAGGAGGAAATATGAGCATGTATTCAACACCCAATCCTAAGAAAAGAAAAAACCAGGAAAATGAAAAAGAAAAAACTAAAGAAGAAAGAGTATCTCAGGAACTGTCAAGTGAAGATGATCTTATAGATGAGGCCATTGATGAATCTTTCCCGGCCTCTGATCCACCTGGCTACCGTTCTAAGTCCCATGTCGATCAAGAGGTTCATCACCCCGATTAATTATTCGATTGCAGGCATCATGCCTGCAATCATTTTTTTATCATCGAGATTGAGATCTGCATTCCTGTAACAATCCTTAATAAAAAAATCCTTTTCCAGTATTTCACATTCATAATCTTTTTTAATGGAAAGACCGGGATGATGAACCGAATTTTTTTGTGGGGAATTAAAGGAAATAAAAGTAAGTATAATCGCACTTATGATCATACTCTTCTATATGCAGAATTCAGACCAGAATGCCTCTGCATATTAGCTCAATATGCTGATCTACCAGATGATGCCTTACTTCTGGATCATTTATATCTACCACCGTATTAACATCTGAAAAAAGGACTCGCATGAAGTAAGGTGAAAGAACACAATCTACCAAGACTTGGGGATCAAAATCTTTACTCACGATACCACTTTCTTGGGCACTGGCAAAAAAGCGCTCGATGATTTCAGGAATCTTTTTAAAATAGGCCTGAACGTTTGCATTACCTGCGATGATATTCATGTCTCGAGTAATAATACGAACTAAACAAGAATTCTCACAGGAATTATCGAAAAACTGATTGAGGAAAATTTTAAGCTTGGCCTTGAAATCCTCCGGACTTTCCGGAGTTGTGAGAATCATTTCAGCAGATTTAATCCGAGCTTCCGCTCCGGCCATGACTGTGGCCTGAAAAAGCTCCTCTTTGCTCCCAAAGTAATAAGAAATAGCGCTCACATTACAGCCAACCTTGCCGCAAATAGTACGCACACTTACACCGTCGAAACCATGTTCAGCAAAGAGTTTCCTTGAAATTTCAATAATCTGGCTTTTTGTATCCATAGTTAAGAAATATCATAAGGGTCAAATCGTAAAAAGAATACTTAATTTAAACAAATGTTGATTTTATTCAAACAATTGATTGAAAGTTAGGTTTAAATCAGTTACAAAAGACTGACATGAAATCTTTAGTTTTATTAACCATATTATTCACTTGTTTTGGTGTTCACTCATCCTCTCTAACTGCTGAGAATGAGCAAAACCAAGAGAAGCTCGTCCTTCAAGATTTAGAGCAAATTCAAAATCATGGTAAGAAGTGGCATTCTAAATTGAAGAAGGCCACCACAGCGATCAAGCCGATTGCTGGGCGACAAGCACAAAATGAAGGCTAATGTTTTTTTTCTTCTTTTTTTGATCTCCCTCCATGCTAATGCTTCTTCTCTGAGTGAGCTTCGTGATCTCTATGACACGACCTTCTCTCGGGACAACTCATACTGCTCTTACAACCAATCAAGATTTGAATTGCAGATCCGTTCCATTGATAGGTATTCCCAACCTAATGATCGGGACTATGGGGAATTTCCTTTTATTGTGAGTAAAGGAATTCGCTACAAAATAACAAACTTCAATAAAAATATCGGTCGATTTCGTTTTATATATTCCAAAGAACAAGAATGCTCCAAAACTTTGGCGATTCCTTTGAATAAGGAGGAAATTACTCTCTTTTATGCCTTAGATAGCAGGCCTCATCCTGATACACTGATCCTTGTTCATTTTAATCCCCAAAAGGCAAAAGCCCGAATCATTAATACGGAACTACCTATTAAAGAATACTATGAAGTTGGGGATAAGCTTTACTTTTCAAGCTATATCCCTAAAACCAATATGAGCACTATCGACTTTGATGGTCACCAATATACTCTGTTACAATCTGTACTACCTCAGTGGAAGATCTATCACCAAAATAAGATCACCAATGACCTTACTCAAACTTTTAATCAATTCGAATGGAAAAACTATTTTCAAGACTTAAATGAGTTTAAGAAACACTTTGAATGGAATAAGAAAACTCAGAGTTTTAATAAAGAACATTTCGAAATAATCTTTAATTATCAATTAAAAAAACGTTGTCTTAAAGTCCTCCATGAGTGGAGATGTCGCGCTATTTAATCAGATTCCTTTTAGTCACTCTTAACTTATAACTTCTTTTTTTCTTTGTTCAAATGAGAACAGGAAAGGAGGAAGTATGAAATATCCAATTATTTCACTCTTATTATTAACTTCTCTTGTTGGTTGTAATCAATCAGGAAAGGGAGAACGACAAGAAGAAAGAGAAGAAGAACGTGCCAGCTACAATGATTTCTTTATGAATAGAAGTGAGCGGGCAAAAAGTATTATGGATCATAACTATTCAATTACTCCGGGGGCTTCCCCTACGATAGAAGAATCGCGAATCCAGGAAGAACAGGAACAGCTTCCTGAAGGTGTTCAGGAAGGGATTATTCCTGAATCACAGGAAGATAGGCCAGAAAACCTTCCATCTGTTAATGGTGCTTCTGAGACTGAATATTTAAAAGAACAGCAAAGTGAAAACCAAAGACATTATGATGGTAGAGACTTTGAACAGAAGCGACCAAAGAAGAAAGTAAAGTAACTATAATGAGAAGCTTAAACTTTGATGAAGTTTCTGCTTTCTTTTACTATAGGCCTTGGTCATAGAAATATCTTTGTGTCCCACAAAGTCGGCCACTCTCTCAATAGCATGTCCTTGATCAAGGAGTTTTCCAATCACTGTTGATCGGGCCGAGTGAATGGTGATCGGCGTATTTATCCCAATCATTTTAGCGTATTTTTTTATCATATAATTAATAGACTTCGGATCTAAGGGGGCATTAACAAATTTCCCCTTATTATTTTTTGTGGCCCTAAAAATATAATGATCTCCTGTCATAGGGTAATCATTATCACTGCACCAACACAGATAAGCAGAAAGTGCTTCAAAGGCCTTATCATTAAGAGGCATGATCATCTCCTTCCCGCCTTTGGCAATATACTTGATCACATTTAAACCAGCTTCCTCCCCTAAATTGGAAAACTTTAAATGGCTTACTTCTCGATGTCTCATCCCAGTTGTGAAGTAAAGAGTCAGGATGGCACGATGAAGAAGACCCGCTGGAGAATTAGGAATAGTTAAAAGAAGTTCTTCTGTTTGCTCATCAGTCAGATCTTGTGTCTTAACGATTTTCTCAATTTTAAATCTTTTGATCCTGGCCACTGGATTTTTTTCGATAAGGTTTAAATCCAATAAGTATTCATAGAAAGAATACAGACAGGAAAGATGACGGTTAATACTTCTCCTACTCTGCCCATCTTTTATCAAATAATCTTTGAAGGCCACCAGATGAGCATGCTCACAGTATATCTCATCCAAATTCTTGAAGGCCCTTTGTAAAAACAGAAGAAATTTCGAAAGGTCTCTTTTGTAGGCATCTTGAGTATGAGGTGAAGAGAAATTATAAATAAACCCATAGTAGAGTTTATTCTTATCAACTCTTTGATATTTACTGACTGAATAAACCTTAATCTTTTCGAGTTCCATCATGACCTACTGTAGTAATTCCAGTTTAAACAGAATGTATATAAATTCCAATCATGTGGAGGAAGAATTTTTTTGAGTTCTTCCTTAGAAAAAGAAAGGAGCTGAACCAGAAGTTTCACTCTGTTAACGTGAGTTGAGATAAGTTGTTTTTCCTTGCTGGTTAAGACCAGCTTTTCATTTTTTTTCACTTCACCTGAGAAGCTATTCAATACTTGCTCTAAGCCTTTAAGAGCTTCCTGCAAATATTTTAATTGGGACTTTTGTCTTTTACTCATTCGGATGAATTCATCAATGATAAAACGAAGCTTTCTTCCGCGGCCTTGAATCTTTTTTATTGGTGGTTTGAAGGCGTCCAGGAATTTGATGTAATTGGGGGCCATGCAGACAGTAAAATTGCGGGCCTTCAGCTTTTTTTCAAGAGCAGGTCTTCCAGGTCTCGCAGAGGATTTAAAATAGTTTATAACCACTTCTGATGAGGCCATTTTCTTCTCTTTTGCTGGCACAAGACTTCTTTTACTCAATAACTTATCAAGAACCTTCTGATGACTCATGAAAAACGTACCCTTTTAAACGCATAAAAATCTTAGACGCGCCATTCTCTCGCATAATTCCCATTATAGGGGATAAAATAAGTGTAATAAAATTGATCTAGTTTTACCACAAAAACTAGATCAATTTTATTATTCAATTTCCAATACGGTAAACAAGAAGTCTTTACAAATTAAGAGCGAGTGATTGGGATTTTTTTGACATTCTTAGATTGATCTTCCGTTTTCTCCATTTCAATAGTGAGAAGCCCATCTTTATAGGAAGCTTTAATCGTATCTTCTTTGACTTCTTCCCCAAGAGGTATGGAGCGATAGAATCTTCCGTAGCTAAACTCAGAGCGATAAGTTCCACCTTCTTCCTGCTTACTCTCTGTTTTTCTCTCACCTTCAAGAATCAGATTATTGTCCCTGAAAGTAACCTGCACATCTTTCTCACTCATACCGGGAACTTCTGCACAGACAGTGATGTGTTTATCTTTCTCTTTAATTTCTATTTTGGGATAAAACTGATTCATCTCTCCCGTATCAAATGTTCCGAAATCACGGTTGAAGCGATCAAAAAGATCACTCATTTCTTTCTGCCAAAGAGACCAGGGACTTTGTTCACGATAAGGTGTTAAAGATGAGTTTCTGTTGAAAATACCCATAGAGTCCTCCTTTTAATTAGGATCAAAGGATACTCCATGGAGAAGATCAAAAAAATAAACTGAAATGCATTTTAAGGATGAGTCGTCACCGCTTCTACTTCTGGCAATGGACGAAATAAATTATGAAATAAGAAAGCCATGAGAGCACAGATAAAGATCATGGTACACATTGGTCGAATGGTTCCGTCATGAAATGTACTAAC
>DATGND010000054.1:0-4633 GCA_035306925.1 Bacteriovoracaceae bacterium
ACCTCAAATAATCATCCCCAGAAAACTTGTTTTCTGGGGATGCCACAACGAATATCAAAATTATGCAGAATAACACATTGATTTGAGGCGTGAGCAAGGAGATATTGAGAGACTTAAACACCAATGAAAGGGTGCAGTTATGAAGAATTACACCAATGAAGGAGGCAGATTAAATCATATTAGGGGTTTTAATTATGTCCCTGTCATGTATGATTTAAAGATAACAATACATCGACTCATAGTGGTTTATCGTCTGAATTTTATTTCTCTGCTATGTACAAAACTAAAGGGTGTTGAATTGTGAGTTTTTGGAGAAAGTTTCTTCTCTCAGTCATTCTTTTTACTCTAACAATCCTAAGTATTTTCTTCTGGCTCAAAGATGCTGTTTATAAGTATCAAGAAGATCTGGTTTACTACACAACTCAGCATCTCATGCTGGTAGGTCAATCAATGTTCATTGCGATCATTACCGGTGTAGGACTTGGGATCATTTTAAGCAGGAAGCGCTTAAGTAGGCAGGCCGAAAAAATCATTCAGCTTTTTAATATAGGTAATACGATTCCTACTATGGCGGTTCTGGCCCTTGCTCTTGTTTTATTGGGTATTGGTGATCGCCCAGCTATTCTGGCCCTTTTTATGGCCTCAATTCTTCCGGTCGTAAGGAATTCTTATGAAGGTTTGAGAAATATTTCTCCTTCACTTCTTGAGTCGGCCAAGGGAATTGGAATGACTCCTTGGCAAAGCCTATGGAGAGTTGAATTACCGAATGCGACTCCTGTGATCATCGCAGGTGTACGTACAGCTCTGGCCATTAATGTGGGGACAGCACCGCTTTCTTTTCTTATAGGAGGAGATAGTTTAGGGGGACTTATTTTTCCTGGAATCTATCTCAATAACCAGGAACAGCTCATTATTGGGGCCACAGCAACTGCTGCATTAGCACTTATTATAGATGGATTAGTCTCTGTTGGAGGATACGTCTATTTGAGTAAGAGGGGGCTTAATTCATGAAGATCCTTTTCATTTTTTCTTTTCTTTTTTCCTCTCTTGTTTTCTCTCAAACCATCAAAATAGGCGGCAAAAACTTCACAGAACAAATCCTTCTGGCAACAATGACTTCACAGTATCTCAAGCACCAAGGCTTTGATGTTGATCTAAAAACAGGTCTCGGCACACTTTTAATGCGTAAGGCGCTGGAAGAGGATCAATTAGATGTTGTTTGGGATTACACAGGTACAGCTCTGATTGTTTACCATCATGTGAAAGAAAAGATGACTGGTAGGGCCAGCTATGAACTGGCCCGATCTCTTGATGCTCCCAAAGATCTTATATGGCTGGAACCCTCGCGACTTGATAATGGCTATGCTTTGACGATGCCTCGAGAGGTCTCCCAGAAGCTTTCTATTAAGTCCATAGATGATCTTGCTCGTTATATAAAAAAGGAGCATAAAGAACACCCTCGTAAAAAGAATCTTCTGGCAGTGGACTTTGAATTTGCTTCTCGTCCAGATGGTTTAAAGCCTCTTCAGGAAACTTATGAATTTGCGTTTAAGCGCAATGAGATTAAACAAATGGATCCTGGGCTTGTGTATATGGCCTTAAAGAATAGGCAAGTTCTTGTGGGTCTGGCCTTCCCTTCTGATGGACGTATTAGCGGATTTGACCTTGTTCTTCTGGATGATAATAGAGAATTTTTTCCTTCTTATTTTGTTACGGCAGTAGTTAGAAAAGAAGTTTTAGAGAAACATCCAAAACTTGCCACTTATTTAAATAATATTGCGGCCAAACTTGATACTCCCACCATGACTGAATTAAACCGTCGTGTAGATATTGATCATGAGAGCATTGAGAGAGTGGCCAATGACTTTTTAAAACAACAGGGGTTAATACCATGAATATTTGGGATTACCTGATTTCCGAGTGGTCATTTATTTTAGATTTAACTATCCAGCATATGGTCCTGGTAGGTTCAGCTGTGGGTCTTGCTATTTTGATAGGGGTGCCACTGGGAATTCTTATGACTCGCTTTCGTTGGATGGCCCCTCCGGTACTTGCAGTGGCCACGGTGATTCTCACTCTTCCTTCCATTGCTCTTTTTGGTTTTATGATTCCCATCTTTTCAAAGTTTGGAGCAGGTCTAGGTAAAGGCCCTGCTATCACTGCGGTTTTTCTCTATTCACTTCTTCCGATTCTTACCAATACCTTTACCGCCCTTGACCAGGTGGACAAGGGGATTAAGGAAGCTGGTCGCGGGATTGGGATGACCTTCTGGCAAAGACTAAGAATGGTGGATCTACCTCTTTCTGTGCCGGTGATTTTAGGAGGAGTACGATCTGCAGTAGTTATGAATATTGGAGTGATGACTATTGCAGCGGTCATTGGTGCGGGCGGACTGGGAGTTCTTATTCTACGGGCCATTAGTCAAAGTAGTGCTGAAAAACTATTAGTAGGAGTAATGGCCGTGAGCCTTCTTGCTGTAACAATGGATCTCCTTTTGCAATGGATCCAGAAAAAGCTAACCCCTAAGGGAGTTTCAAAATGATTCAACTGGAAAACTTATCTAAAACTTATTTTCAAAATAATAATGCTATTAAGGCCGTAGATTCTGTTAATTTATCAGTAAAAGAAGGTGAAATTTGCATCTTTCTTGGTCCTTCTGGCTGTGGGAAGACCACAACATTGAAAATGATAAATCGTCTTATTCATCCCACTTCTGGTCGAGTTCTAATTAATGGCGAAGACACCTCAAGTGTGGATGAAGTCACTTTAAGACGAAACATTGGATATGTAATTCAGCAAATCGGTCTATTTCCTAATATGACCATTGAAGAAAACATAGCCATCGTTCCTAAACTTTTAGGATGGGATAAAAAGAAGTGTCGAGAAAGGGCAAGGGAGCTGATGTCAATGGTTGCAATGGACCCTCAAAGGTTTTTAACAAGATACCCCAAAGAACTTTCAGGAGGACAACAACAAAGAATTGGAGTTATTCGTGCTCTTGCTGCCGATTCACCGATTCTTCTGATGGATGAGCCTTTTGGTGCCGTTGACCCTATTAACCGTGAGACTATTCAGAACGAATTCTTTCAGATGCAAAGACAGTTGAAAAAAACAGTGATTATGGTGAGCCATGATATTGATGAGGCCATCAAACTTGGAGATAAGGTTGCGGTTTTCAGAGCAGGGCAGCTCATTCAATACGCTCATCCTGATACGCTGCTGGCGCGTCCAAAGGATGATTTTGTGGCCGCTTTTGTAGGGCATGATAGGACTTTAAAGCGACTCCTCTTAGTAAGTGCAGGAGAAGCTGCCACTAATGTTCCAAGTATTACTCCTGAGACAAGCGCTTCTCAAGCTCTGGCAATAATGGATGACTATGATACCAGAAGCCTGGTTGTTGTAGATGAGCAGGATATGGCCTTAGGTTATGTTATGAGAAGAACCCTTAAGGAAGCGGACAAGCAGTGTGGGGAGTATATGATGGAGTTAAAGGCGCAGGCTTCCTGGGATGAGAACTTAAGAATCCTGTTATCCCGAATGTATGAATATAACCTGAGCTGGCTTCCGGTTTTGGGTGAAGATCATAAGTATCAGGGCGTAGTCACTCAGGACTCCATTGCCGACTATCTGAGCTCCGGAAAGGCCCGTCACTAACTGCCTCACTTAAATGTTGATGAGATCATTTTGGGCCTCATGGGTCAGGGAGATGTATCTTCTGGCGAGTTAAAATCCGGAAATAAGGAGTGTGTGACTCTGAGCATTTGAAAAAAAAACTCTGATTTTTTTGTTTCACACTCAAGAGAGGCAGTTATTAAAATTTAAAAATGGCCTTAAATTCATTTAAGAGTAGTGGATCCAAGAGGGCCTTCCCACGGGGAGACTCCACAAATGCTTTACAATGGAGAGTGGGGTTTCCGTTCGGAAAAGTTTTAGTCCCGGAGTAATAGGCCTTGCACTGATTAAAATAATAAGAAATCAGTTCTGGGAAATTATCATTAATGTGCTTAAAGATGGCCCTTACCTTCAGGTCATCAAGACTTGAGAATATTTCATCGGGAATAGGATCAAGTTTTTTGAAGGCTTCTATAACCGCATCTCTTCGGGTAGGAAGTTGGGAGAGAAGTTTGACCCGGTTCCAGGCGTAATTAAACAGCTCTCCTTGGGAAGGTTTTTCCAAGAGATAGATGGTATAGAAAATATCTTCAATCTTAGTCGTCGCTTTAAATTGGGCCTTAAGGATCTCAAAGGCCAGTTCCCTGTCACTACTTTTATCCGGAGAATAAAGTTTTTTCTCCGTCATCTCATTTACGGGGGCGAGGCACGCCGGGTGAAGAAGAGCATCGATCTGCTGAAGAAGATCACCTTTAGGAGTGAGTTTGACATAAATCTCTTCAAGTTGTTTCCAAATCTCTTTTTGAACAAACTCTTTTTTACAATAAAACTCACTGAGAGTGCTTTTAACCGCATGGCCGAGAAAGTCCCATTGAGATAGAGGGAACTTAGTAAAAGGTTTGGTTATTTCGGCCAGCTGGTAAGCGGTTTCCGGATTACTTTTATCCTTTTCCCAGAAGTTTTTAACTTCTTCCCAACAGACCTTTTCAGTTAAACAATCTTTAAGGTACTTGAGGCCAAT
>DATGND010000055.1:0-10313 GCA_035306925.1 Bacteriovoracaceae bacterium
AATACATTCATTAAACTATCGCTCACGAAAGAATCAATTTGATTACTATGGCCTTGAAAAGCTTTATGCTCCTGGGCCTGTTTGCTATCTAACCGACAAAGATTTTCCTGGAGAAGAAATTCGCACTCCTGAGAAAAAAGCATTAAAGGTGGTCAAAGATTTCTCCTTAGACGAATTGCTGGCAAAGAAAAGAGAGTGGGAGGATAATAAAACTGATAGGAAATAAATATGATTTTAAAACTAAATCTTCAGAACTCCTTTGATAAAGTAAAGTTTTTGACTTTATTGCAAGCTGCTTTTGTGGTGATTGGATTTGTGAGTGAAGCTACGATTAAACAAATCCTTCTGAATTTTACTTTTATTTTTCAGTTAATTATTTTGCTGGTCACTTTCAATTTTTATTATATCGCTTTGAAGAACTTGTTTTATTCCTTCTGGAACATCTCGATTCTTCTGCTTTTATTTTATATCTTTGGAATGATCCGAAACTTGCTGTTCGGTACTCCAATTATTGGCATACTTTACTTTGGAGCGATGATTCTGATGATTATCGCCTGTTATATTATTTCCTCTCCTCTTTACTACCCACGTTTCCACTGGTGGGAGTATGACTTTCGATATCGTACAGATTTGAAATGCATGGTGGATGCGGAAGGGATTCATTCCGTTGGAAGAATTTCGGACTTAAGACGAGGAGCCGCCTGTCTTGAACTTTTTAAGGCCATGCCTGTTGGTCAGCGAGTACAGATTAGTTTAGAAATTCTTAATCAAAGCTACACACTATTTGCTGAAGTTCGTTCTAAGCGGGAACCAATCATTGGTCGAGCAGCGGTGTATGGAGTAAAGTTCATCAATAACGATCTTGAACAAAAACAAAGATTAAAATTTCTAACTAATTACTGGAATGAGAGTAAGAGAATTAAACTAAGAAATAAGTTTGCTCTCATTGAAAAAACATGATTCGAATCCAAGACGATTTATGGTTTATGGATCTTGCTTTAAAACAAGCAGAGATCGCCTATAAAGAAAAAGAAGTTCCTGTAGGAGCCGTTCTTGTTTCAGGTGACGGTGAAGTACTGACTCATAAACATAATCTAAAAGAATCCCACAATAATCCTACGGCCCATGCAGAAGTACTATCTATTATCGAAGCGGCTAAGAAAACTTCCAGTTGGCGTCTTACTGGGGCTACTCTTTATGTGACCCTTGAACCTTGCCCTATGTGTTTAGCGGCCATGGTACAGGCTAGAATTAAGAGATGTGTCTTCGGAGCCTACGATCTCAAAGGGGGCGCTTTGAGCCTTGGCTATAATTTGCATAAAGATGCACGTCTGAACCATCGCTTTGCCATTACCGGCGGAATAAGACATTTTGAATGTTCAAAAATCCTCAGCCAATTCTTCAAAGAGCGTCGTAATGGCTATAAACAGCAAATTTAGTTTGCTGGAGAATAACCTATTGTGCTAGAAATAAGGTTCCCACTTGAAAGGAGATGTGTCCGAGTGGTTGAAGGAGCACGCTTGGAAAGCGTGTATTGGTGAAAGCCAATCGAGAGTTCGAATCTCTCCATCTCCGCCATTATTTATTCTTTAAACTTCACTCAATCTTAAGATACTCCTATTTTCTCGTTTTTGTTTGACCCGTATTGCTAATGCCTTGACAATAAAATTTATGACAATAGCAAAAAAGAAAGTTTCTAAAAAAGTGCTTAAAAAGAAAACAAAGCGTCCAGTTGGTGTGTGGCTTATAAGTCTTTTCTATTTTTTTTCATGTAGCTGGACTCTGTTATCTTTTTTAATCGTTTACTTAAGATTAGTTCCTCTCACAGCGGCCCAAGAAACATACTTTAGTAACTTAACTATCATGGACTACATTTTGACGATTGGAATTGGTGGATTGGGAATAGCGGGAGCCGTTTCTTTGTTACAAATGAAGAAGAGAGCGACTCAACTCTTCATCATGAGCTTAGCGTTGAATATCGTTTCTACAATTTGGCATTTAGTGAAAACTAACTTTGCAGAAGTTGTTGGAGGGGTCGGTTTAGTTGGCTATGTTATTGGGATCGGGATGATAGTAGTAGTCATCCTGTACTGCTTGAGATTAGAGAAGAAGGGATATTTAAGTTAATTGTCGACTTCAAAAATCTGGTTCTTTACATTTACCTGTTGAAATACTAGGATCAAACCGCAGTCTGCTTAGGCGAGCGTATCGCTGCGAACCCCGCCAGGCCAGGAATGGAGCAACGGTAGTAGTAGAGCGTTGTGCCTAGGTAGGCTGTACTTCTTAAAACTCACCTTATTTAATCAATCTCACATCTTCTTACATCATTTTTTATTAGGGCTTTTCTTAGCTTGTGCACAATGACATACTGGGGATACTCACCTATTTAACGACCACAAAACTTAATTTTTTTGGAGATTTATGGCCTATCAAGTCCTGGCCAGGAAATGGCGTCCAAAACAATTTGAACAAGTTGTTGGACAGGTCCATGTGACCCGCACATTACAAAACGCAATTAAGCATAACAAGCTGGCCCATGCTTATCTGTTCACCGGTACTCGTGGTGTTGGTAAAACCTCTATCGCTCGCCTTTTTACTAAGGCGATCCGCTGTGAAAATCCTAAAGCTGATTTCAATCCCTGTCTGGAGTGCCAGAGTTGTCATGATATCGATTCCTCCACTTCTATGGACTATCTTGAAATCGACGGGGCTTCTAATAACAGCGTGGATGATATTCGTAATCTCATTGAGAGCGTTCAGTATTTACCTAGCCGTGGAAAATATAAAATCTATGTGATTGATGAAGTTCACATGCTTTCCACCAGTGCTTTCAATGCTCTTCTTAAAACCTTAGAAGAACCACCTGCTCACGCTATTTTTATTTTAGCAACAACTGATCCGCAAAAACTTTTAGGAACAGTAATCTCTCGTTGTCAGCGTCATGATTTTAAAAACGTCTCAGTTCCAACTTTAGAAGAACACATTAAGCATATTGCTAAAGTGGAAGGAATTGAGTTTGAAAATGATCGTATCATTCATAAGCTGGCCCAATTAGGTCGAGGGTCAGTGCGAGATACTTTATCGATCTTTGATCAGGTTCTTGGGATGGCAGCCGGTGAGATTATCAGTGAAAAGATTTTTGCTGAATCTCTCGGCTTAGCTGCTGGCTCAGTGATGAAATCGCTCACAGAGGCTTTGTTTACTGGCAATACTAGCGAGCTGAAAAAAGTTTATACGGAACTTGTTGATTCCAATATTGATTTAAAGAAACTTACGGAACAGATTCTAGAAAATATTTACGAGGTGATTGATTGCCTTGATAACCCTTCACTATCTCCGGTTTCTACCAAAGTTCTTTCCGATCTTTCTTTGTCTGAAATTTTTTGGATCTATGAAACATTGGCCAAAGATTTTACTTGGGTACTAAGTTCTCTTAACCCTGAGAAAGTTATTTTAGTGATGCTTCAGAAAGTGGCGCTTCGTCGCCAGATCCTTTCTCCTGATGGAGTTATGCTTTCTTCTTCTCCTGTTAAGGTAGAGGAGAAGAGTGAGGGAAAGCCTGAAGCCGGTGAAACTGAAAAAGTTGAACCAAAGAAAGTTGTGAAAACGTGGGAAGGGTTTTTAACTCATCTCAAAGCAATTTCACCGGCAACACTATCAAATCTAGAGCAAGGTAATCTGGTTGGAGAGCCTGACTTTAGTTCGTCGGAAATTTTTATTGAATTAGGTTTTCCAGAAGAGTCCGGCATTTTTAAAGAGTTCTTAGAAGATAAAGAAGTTTATGAACGCCTGATCGATCATCTTGCAGAATATTTTGAAATTAGTAAGCAGAAGATAAGATTTAAAACGTCTATAGTTAATACGAGTGATGAGCAGATGAAGGATTTCAAGACGCGAGCTCAATTAGCTGAAGAAAAAAAACTAGAGGAAGCTAATAAGAAAAGAGAAGAGATACTTAATAATCCTTCTATTCAAGCGGCACAGAAATTATTTAATGCTCGCATAGATAAAATAAATTTGAAGTAAGGAGCTAATATGAATATTGCAAATCTTATGAAACAGGCCCAACAAATGCAGGCCAAAATGGCAACTCTACAAAATGAACTTGCTGGAAGAGTTATCGAAGCTTCAGCAGGCGGAGTTGTAAAAGTTAAAGTTAATGGTAAGCAAGAGCTATTAGAAATTAAAATTGATAAAGAGTGTGTGGATCCTAATGACGTTGAATCGTTAGAGGAATTGGTTCTTACAGCTGTAAATAATGGCTTAAAAGAAAGCCAGAACATGGTTCAAGAAGCTATGAGTAAAGTAACAGGTGGAATGAATATCCCAGGACTTTTCTAGTGATCGAACTTCCTGATGTAATTAAAAATGCTGTTTCAGCACTCACTCGCTTACCAGGAGTTGGTGAGAAGACCGCATTTCGAATGGTCATGAACATGACTCAGTGGAAAGATGCTGAGCTGGAGAATGTTGGTAAATCCATTATCTCGCTGAGCCATCTAAAGCATTGCCTGGACTGCGGTATGTTTTCTGAAGAAGATCTTTGCAGTATTTGTCAGGATACATCTCGAAAGCACTCAGCATCGCTTTGTATTGTCGAAAACATTTCTGATCTTATGGCCATTGAAAAGAGTGGAACCTTTAAAGGAACCTATCATGTCCTAGGAGGAGTGCTTAATCCTCTCCTAGGCATTGGACCAGATGAATTAGGGATTGATAAAATTAAAGACAGAATCATTAAAGAAGAAATTAAAGAAGTCATTTTAGCTATCAACCCTTCTGTTGAAGGAGATGCGACTTGCTCTTATTTCAAAATGATTCTTCCAGAGAACATACTGATTGATCGTATCGGCTTTGGTGTTCCAATAGGTGGAAGCCTGGAATATCTAGATCCATTAACTATCAGTAAAGCATTAGAAAATAGAAAGAGGTTCTAATGAAGTCTGTTAATGCCCTGATAAAAAGTATTATTGATCCTAAACTAAAAACTATTAATGCTCGCTTGTTTGTAAGTCGTAATGACGGGATCACCATATATGATTCTGTTCAGGATGAAACAACATCTTCAGTGTCAGCTTTAGTTAGTGGCGTTTGGCAAGCATCTGAGGCATTAATGGGGCTTGTCGGAAAAATCGAAGATCTCTTTGAGTATCGTCTGGGGTTTGATACTTCTTCGGAGGGGATTTATCTCTTCTCTTTTGAGATTGCCGGGAAGACCTATTGTTGTGGGGCAATCTATAAAGATTGTCTAAATCCAGGACTATTAAAACGACAGATCATGCTTCTTAAGTCTGATCTTGAAGCTTTAAAAGTACCTGAAGAAAAAAAAGAGCACACTAAAAGAGAAGGCTTTTTGTTTTCAGATATTACAGACGAGGAGATGGATAATCTCTTTGCATTAAGTGGAAATTAAATATGTCATTTGTAAATTATCACACCAAAGAAATTAACTGTAAGATCGTATACTATGGCCCAGGCTTAGGTGGTAAAACTACAAATATCCAGTACATCTACCAGAAAACTTCTTCGAATAATAAAGGACAAATGATTACTCTTAATACAGAGAATGAACGTACTTTATTTTTTGATTTTCTTCCTTTGGATTTAGGTGAAATCCGCGGCTTTAAAACACGCTTCCATCTCTACACTGTTCCTGGACAAGTTTTTTACGAGGCTTCTCGTAAACTTATTCTAAGAGGTGTCGATGGCCTGGTGTTTGTTGCTGATTCGCAAGTAGAAAGAATGGAAGCCAATATTGAGTCATTGAATGGTCTGCAAAAAAACTTGCTTGAACAAGGATATGATATCGCAAAAGTGCCAATGGTCATGCAATGGAATAAGAGAGATCTTCCTAATATCGTGCCTGTTGAAGATATGCAGTATCAGTTGAACAAATTAAATCTTCCGGCCTTTGAAGCTGTTGCTACAAACGGCAAGGGTGTTTTTGAAACATTAAAAATGATTTCTAAGTCAGTGCTCCTTAATATTAAGGGCGGATTGGAATAAATAGAAAGTTAGGAGAATTATGAATACTACAACTAAAGCATTAACTAATAAGCAGTTATCAGTGCTTAAGGATAAACTTCTAGCAGCTCTTGAAGAATGTGCAGGGGTTAATGAAGATATTACTTTAGCTATGCCTGAAGGAACAGACGAGCTTGAGCAATCCATTGCTGATTATACTAACTCTCACAACCTTCGCTTTAAAAATAGAAATGCCATTCTTGCTAAGAAGATTAAAAAGTCGCTTAAGAAGTTTGACTTAGGTGAGTATGGTCTTTGTAATGAGTGTGGTGAGTGGATTCGTTTTGAACGTCTCCTGGCCCGTCCGATGGCCGAAGAGTGTATCGTTTGCAAGGAAGAGTCTGAAAGAGGTGAGAATCGCTCTCATACAACTAGTTCAACATTCCAGCAAAATGTTGCTTTATTCGGATAAGGTGTTTTTATGAGTCAGATTAAAGTAGCCATTCTTGGCGGAAGTGGGATCTATAAATTAGATGCCATCAAAGTTAAAAATAAAATCAATGTTGAAACTCCTTTTGGAAATCCAAGCGGAGAAATTTTAGAGTGTGAAATCGATGGTCATGCTTTTTATTTTCTTCCTCGTCATGGAGTAGGTCACAAAATCACTCCAAGTGAAGTTAACTATAGAGCAAATATTTTTGCTCTTAAAAAGCTTGGTGTGAATACAGTCATTTCTATTTCAGCAGTAGGATCTTTAAAAGAAGAGTTCGCTCCAAGAAACTTTGTGATCATCGATCAGTTTATTGATTGGACAAAAGGTGGACGTAAGAGAACTTTCTTTGATGAAGGTATGGTAGGACATGTTTCCAATGCAGATCCTATTGAACCAGCTCTTGCAGACCGTCTTTTTGAGGCCTGTCAACGTGCCGGTGTAACGGTTCATAAAGGTGGAAGTTACATCTGTATTGAGGGTCCTCAGTTTTCAACGAGAGCTGAATCTAAGCTATACAAATCTCTTGGTGCCGGCGTGATTGGTATGACAAACGTACCAGAAGCTTTCCTTGCTAAGGAAGCTGGCATGGCCTATTCAACGGTTGCCATGGTTACAGACTATGATGGCTGGAAGGAAGAGCATTGTACTGTTACTGAAATCATGGAAGTGATGAAATCAAACTATACTTTTGCTCAAAAGTTTGTGGTTGAAGCTATTCCTGATTTAGTGAAAAATCCGATCTCTTTTGAACCACAGAATAAATATGCGTTGATGACAGCTGAAGAACACTTAACAGCTCGTCATAAAGAAATTCTCGAAACAATTCTTAAATAATGAGCGAATATCTCTCCCACTACTCTGTAATGCTTAAAGAATGCCTTGAGGCCCTAGAAAAGGGCCACAAGGATTCCAATACTTCTTTGTTTGCCGACCTGACATTCGGGGCCGGAGGTCATACCTTCGCCATTTCTGATAAATTTCCTGATGGAGTCGTGTACTCCACTGATCAGGACCCAGATGCTTTGAAAAATGGTTATGAGCAAATTAAGGAGAGAGGAAAAGAGGGCAAGGTTCATTTGTTGGCCATGAATTTTGAACAGTTCCCTACCTGGTGTGAAGAGAACCAGATGCATGGAAAGTTTGCTGGCATTTTGATGGACTTGGGAGTTTCTAGTCATCAATTTGATAAGATGGAACGAGGTTTTAGTTTCAGAGCAGATGCTCCCCTCGATATGCGTATGAACTATGCTGATGATTCCATCCCTACCGCTGCTGATCTTCTCAATACTCTAAGTGAATCAGAGATAGCTGATATTCTATTTAACTATGGAGAAGAAAGGCTCTCCCGTAGAATCGCCGCTAAAATTTGTGAAGAAAGAAAAAATAAACCGATAGCCACTACTGGTGAATTAGAAAATATTTGTTTTCATTGTTACCCGGCAAGGGAACGTCATGGAAGAATTCATCCAGCAACCAGAACCTTTCAGGCCCTGCGAATTGCCGTTAACGAAGAACTGCGAGTATTAGAAAATACCATACCAAAGTTGTTGCCCTTTTTAGCTCCTGGTGGAGTACTCGCTATTATCTCCTTTCACTCACTGGAAGACAGAATAGTTAAGCATACCTATAAAGAAATGATGGAGAATCAGGAATTTCCTGCTACAATTTTAACTAAGAAGCCAATGACGGCTACGGAAGAAGAGCTGTCTCAAAACTCACGATCCCGCAGCGCTAAACTGCGAATACTTCAAAGAGATTTTCAACTAGGGAGGGTTGATGGCCTTAAGAAGAAAAAAAAGTACGATAAAATTTAATAACCGATTACTTAACTTTTTATTCAATGCTAAGGCTTTACCTTTTACGCTCACCTTTACAACACTGGCAGTACTATTTGTTGTCTTTCGTATGAAAGGAATCGAGCAGGCCTATCAGCTGAATCAGCTTAATAAAGATATCGATAAAGTTTCTATGATTAATAAGGAACTAAAAGCTAAACGTGCAAAGGCCATGTCTGTTCAAAGACTACGCGAATTTGCTGCAAAGTATGACTTAAAAGAACCTGGTCCTGAGCAAATTATTCTAATCCCATAGGTCATACGTGAAAAATAGAATTCTCTTTTCCTTCTTTGCTTTAAGCTTCTTGTTTGCGATTGCCGCAAGTAAAGCATTTTATTTGCAAGTTTTGAATAAAGAGAAGCTTATCAAGTACGCTAAGAGCCAGTTCATTCGCGAGGTTAAAGAGTATCCTAATCGCGGAAATATTTTGGATCGTAATGGGCATCCCTTGGCCATTAACGTTCATGTTTTCAATATTTTTACTATTCCCAAAAATAAGGATCGTGCTTTTTACGATAACCTGCTGGCACTATCGAAAATAGTTCCAGAGCTTCCTTACTCTAAATTAAAAAAGACAGTGGAGAAAAGAACTCGTTATACGTGGCTAGCTCGTAAGATTGCATTGAACGAAACACAAGTAAAAGAAATTAAAAAGCTTGAAGGGATCTTTGTTGAGGAGCACACTCAACGGGTTTATCCTAACAGAGAGTTGATGGCCCAAACTTTGGGCTTTGTTGGGTTGGACAACACTGGACTCGCTGGAGTTGAAAACAGTTTTAATAAGGTTCTTAAAGGTGAACCGCAAATTGTTAAATACATCAAAGATGCTAAAGGGAGACCGATTAAATTTGAGACCAAGGCCCCTGCTGTCCGTGCTGAAGATATTCATCTATCGATTGATAAAGATATTCAGGGAGCTTTGGAAAGCTATCTAAAGGATGCGGTCATTCATCATAAAGCTAATCGGGGTGGCGCAGGAGTGATGGATGTTGAAACGGGTGAGATCATTGCTGTGGCCAACTACCCTACTTATGATCCTAACCAATTAAAGAGTTCGACAGAAGAAAATAGAAAATTATCTTTTATTACTGATCCTTTCGAGCCTGGATCAATTTTTAAGGCCCTCACTATTGCCTCGGCTCTTGAGCATAAGGCAGCTCGACCTGATACAAAGTATTTTTGTGAGTATGGCCGCTTAAAAGTTCAAAACCACTGGATCCGCGAAGCCGATCATAGTGACAAGCTTGAATGGTTATCCGTTGAAGACATTTTAAAATTCAGTTCTAACGTAGGAACCACAAAGATTGCTTTTGACCTCAAGTTTCCAAAGCTCTGGCAAACGTTACAAAAGTTTGAAATTAATGAAAGAACAGGAATTGAATTAAGAGGTGAATCTAAGGGTCTTCTTAGTTTTAATCCTAAATCAGATATTCAACCACTAACCCTCAGTAACCTTAGCTTTGGACATGGGGTTGCGACTACCGGTCTTCAGATGCTTCGCTCTTTTGCTGTTTTTGCTAATGGTGGTTACTTAGTAAAACCTACTATTTTAAAGAATGAAGAAAGCCAACTTCTGCCAGAGAATAGAATTCTTAGCCAGGAAACGGCCGATGAAATCGTCAAAATACTTTCGGGTGCTGTAAGTGAGGGAACCGGTAAAAATGCCCGAATTCCTCACTATGTGATAGCTGGTAAGACAGGTACAGCACAAAGAGTATCAAGTAAGGGGTATGATGGATACGTGTCTAGTTTCATCGGTTTCCCGGTTAACGTAAACAAAAGGTTTGTGGTTTTAGTCTACATTGATAACCCAACTGCTAATGGTTATTACGGCGGAAGAGTCGCTGCTCCAGTATTTAAGAAAATTACCCAATATATTCTTTATAAGAAAAAAGACTTTGCTAAATTTGCTCAGTATAATGAGAAGTCTAATAAGACTAACCTTGATGAAGTGAAAATAAAGCAGTCTTCTACGAATCGTTCTTATGCACGAAATGTTGTCCCAAGTTTTGTGGGGCTA
>DATGND010000056.1:0-6561 GCA_035306925.1 Bacteriovoracaceae bacterium
TATCATTCAAGTTACGATTATAGTTCCAGGTAATAAGTTCAAGACCATTTTGAATTTTACCCATCTGATAAAGCCCCAGTGAGCCAATAAGAATACAAGCTACTGTGGCCATCGCAATGATAAAATAAACTTTAAAATTTAAGCTGCGGTTTTTCATATTTAAGCTGCCTCCTGCACTTTCCTAATATCTGCATCTAATAGAATCGATGGGTCAATCCACATAACAAGTTTTGATTCCTGCTGAAGAACACCGAGAATATAACTGTTATTTTTATCTGAATCGGGAACTGGTTTAATATTGTCTTCCTCAACATTAAGAACCCTTTGAATGGAATCTACAACAACCCCAACGAGTCTTTCTCCTAAATCAAAAATAATCACTCCGTTCTGAGAAGTATCTTCACTCGGAGTGATGCTTAGCTTTTTTCTAAGATCAATCACCGTCAGAACGAGTCCTCTAAGGTTCATCAACCCACATACATAACTTGGGGCCTTTGGAATTGGAGTCATTTCAGGAGGGGTGATAACTTCTTTGACTTTTAATAGCTCAATAGCATATGACTCTTTTCCCAGAGCAAACTCCAGGAATCTTTTCGAGTCAACAGTAATCACATCATTTGTTTGTTTAAATGGATTCATGCTGCAACCTTTCTTTCTTGATGACTAATGTTTGTGATGTTCTTTTTCATTCTGTTGGAATAGAAGTTAATTAAATCTAAGATAAGTGATGGCTTACCATCTCCTAAAATCGTCGCGCCCATCACACCATTGATTCGACTCAACTCTTTTGTAGCAGGCTTCACTACGACTTGCTGAAGTCGGATAACATCCTTGATGGCCACAGCAAAACTTCTTTGTCCACTATTTACAATTAAGGCAATAGGAGTTTCTTCACGTTTACCTACTAAATCCTCACTTAATTCATAGAGAGGAATAACCTCTTCACGAAGTCTTAAATAAGGGACCTGTCCCGTTGTTTGTGTGATATTTTTATGATCAAGTCTGATAACTTCATGAACTTGAGACTTAGGAATGATATAGCTTTGGTGATGGGATTCGATTAATAGTCCCTCAATAATGGCAAGAGTTAGAGGCAAAATTAAACGAAAGCATGAACCAACACCTACTTTGGATCTGACTTGTACTTCTCCTCCAAGAGCCTCGATGTTTGTCTTTACAACATCCATTCCCACTCCACGACCGGAAATTTCAGAAACACTTTCACATGTTGAAAACCCTGGATGGAAAATAAGCTCCACGCCTTGTTGAGGCGTTAGTACCGTTTTTTCACTGATAATTCCCTTAGAGATGGCTTTTTTGATAACGACTTCAGAGTCAATTCCTTTACCATCATCGGTTATCTGAATAACGAGAGAGTTTCCTTCGTGAAAGGCCATCACTTCAACTATTCCAGTTTCACTTTTTCCCGCAGCAATTCTTTCTTCTCTGCTTTCAATTCCGTGATCCAAAGAATTACGAATGATATGCACAAGTGGATCACTTAAACTTTCAATGACAGTCTTATCTATCTCGGTATCTTCACCAATAAGTCGTAGATCAATTTTTTTATCCAATAATTTTGAAGTGTCTCTTACGACTCTGTTTAATTTTTGAAAAGTAGGTCCTACAGAAACCATTCTTAAAGACATGGTCATATCTTGAATATCTTTTCAGAGCTTTTCCAATGAACGAGCAGTTTTAGATTCTCCATGATTGAGTAGAGAACTTTCCACCAGACTGCGAAGAATAACTAACTCTCCTACCAAGTCATTTAACTTTTCTAAGCGACCAAGAGAAACTCTGATTGTTTCATCTTCCCTACGCTCTCTTTTTTTAACAACTGGTGCTTCTTGCAGGGTTTTATTTTCATGAACATGTTCTTGAGTAACTATTTCAACAGGAGTAGTTTCTGCTTGAACAGCTTCTTCTACAGAGAAACTCGCTTCTTTTTCCCCTAATATTTCCTCTAGCGTCTCTATCTCTTCTCCTGACTCTACAGGCTTGAGTTCTGCAGTTGGAGCTTCTGCACTGACCTCTTCTAAATGCACCTCTTCAAACTCTTTACAAAGTTGAGAACAATCAAATTTCAATTCAAGGTCTTGAGAGAGTCCTTCAATCATGATGCTCACTTGATCTTTGAAGGCTAAAAGAACATTCACTACTCGAGGAGTTGCTACGATTTTATTCTCTTTGATATCCAGGAGAAGGTTCTCTGCTTTATGAGTTATCTCAGCAATTTCCCCTAGACCAACCGCCCGTGATGTTCCTTTTAAGTTATGGGCAAAACGGAAAATAGCATCTATGAGTTCTTTATTCTGTGGATCTTTTTCAAGCGCAAGGAAATCACTTTCAGCATCCTGAAGTAAATCTATAGCCTCACAAAGAAAATCTTTCTTTAACTCTATTTCAAATTCATCCATATACTTTTGCCCCTAGCTGTCTGGAAAACTGATCGTTTAGGACTAGAGAAATCTTAACGAGTATTTGAAAAATCCTAACAATTCATTAAATCGGGCAAAAAAGTCTCAATGGAATCTTAAGGTGGAATTTTTTTTAAACTTAATAGAATCTTAATTTTCAAGTATTAAAAAGGAGTTACCGCGTGAAACGCATTACCGCAGTTATTTTATCGGTTTTATCATTGCCTGTGCTTGCCCAGGATGCCAGCCCTACCCCCTTCGCTTTAAAGAAGCCTGACTTTAAGATTGAGCCCTATGCTCAACTTCAAGGATGGGCCGTACATTCAATTGACAGGAAAGCAGAAACCAACGGTCGACCGGGTCTGGATAATGTTGATTCTCGCACTAACTTCTTTTTTAGAAGAGCACGTGTCGGTTTCAGAGGTTCTCCTTATAAAAATTTAAAATACCAACTAAGCCTTTACTACGATAATGCTGGCCATGACTCGCTAGCGAACACTCGCGCATCGACTCTTCCAAACACAAGCTCCGGAAGAGAAAGTGCTCTTACTAAAGGAGTGGCCACTGTTGGACTATGGGATAGTTTTCTTTCATGGAAGCTAACTGACTCTGATCTTTTCCATATCACAGCTGGTTATTTCAGACCGCAGATTTCTCGCGAGAGCATCACTGCCGCTTTCAACGTGAACTCTTTTGAAAAAGCACCAAGCCAGAACTATGTCAGACAGGCCGTCATCGGTCGTGGTTTTGGACGCGGAACAGGTATCAACCTTGGTGGATTGCAAACTGGTGACAAAGTTAGTTTCAACTATAACCTTGGTATCTTTAATAAGGTAACAACTGGAGATAAGTTTACAGAAGGAAGCACTGATGTAACTCTTGCTGAGACTCAAGGAGATGAAAACTCTTTAGTTTATGTTGCAAGATTTGCAATGAGCTTTGGTGATCCTGAAATGACAAAGTATGGACTAGGATATACTGGTAATTACTTTGGCAAAAGAAAAGGTTTAACTCTAGCACTCAATGGTTCTACTCAAAGTAGAACTCCACGCTACCGTGCCAATGAAGTCGTTGGTGCTGACTTCCTCTTTAACTGGGGAATGTGGAATGCTGATGGAGAATTCTTCTACATCTATAATAAAGCGAATCAAAGCAAAAACTATGCGAAATCAAGAACTGGTCACTTCAGACTTGGTCGTCTCTTCCCTCTTTCAAATGGAACATACCTAGAGCCTTCATTCATGGTTTCTGGTTTCTATGGAGAGAAAGGATCACAGTATACTGGTCGCGATACTGTCTATGATGTTGGTATTAACTGGTACCTGGATCAAAATAGATACAAGTTCTATGCTCACTATGTATGGCAAGATGGTGATGGAAACAACCTCGTTCATAGAGATGGTGTATTCCATTACGGCGATTACGCAGGAATCGGTCTAACACTTCAGTTCTAACCTCAAAAGACCAAAAGGTACGGCATACTTTTTAGTACTAAAAAGTATGCCGTACCTTTTGGTACCTTACCTTTGTCTTACAACATATTTTAAATATTTTATGGACCAGATAATCAGGGCCAGCATCAAAACGATTGAGCTATAAGCAAGATGGTTCAGATAAGTTTCTGGCATAATAAAAGCAGATACTCTGGTTGCCGCAGAAAATACCACTAGGAAAGTAATAAAGTATAATATCTTTAAATTTTCTAAATTCTTATCTTTGGGTCCATGGGATTGAACAACCCTAGTACCAATCAATAAGCTCAAAAGGACAATTCCATTAATAAAGAAAGAGTGAGAGGCATGAATCAATCCATCACTCCAAACTCCTTTAAGAACAAAACTTAATGTAATTAACCAGGCCGAAGTCCATATACACCAGGTAAGGGCCGTTTTATCTTTCGGAGCAAGATAAAGTCTCCAGTACTTTAAGGCTACCACCAGAACACTTGCTAAACGTACCCAGGCCCCTGCTCTCTCTTCCAAGAAATAACTTAAAATAAAAAAGAAAATGATGGGCCAGAAATGCCATGGTACCGATGACAAAATAGAGACCGGTCTTTCATACTTTTCTCTCTGGGCCTTTACAATTTCCACATGCCCAAGAATTCCTGGAATCAGTCTTCCCCCTACTCCTAGAATAACAGCAGCAATGGCCCCTTCATGATGAAGGTGTCTGAAAGCTTCATTATCCCAAAATGCAGAAGCAAAAGCAGAAAAGGCCCAAAGAATAAGTCCGATAAAAATAAAGACAAAACTATAAGGTGGATTTTCTTTTCGTTTAAAAATTCTTGAGAATAAAAAATACAACAGGATGATGGGCTGAAACCCTGAAAAAAGAAAAGTCATGGTCTCATTATCAAGATGAGAAAAAATAAGCCCTATTAATGTCACAACAAGATAGGCCACAAGCTCATGGGTTCTTGCTGTAAAGGTTTTTGAAAAACGAGGAACGGCCGTCATTAAAAAGCCGCCAATGAAAAGGCCTGCAAAACCGTTGATCACCAAATAACGATGAGTCAGAACCGGATAGACCCCTGGATCCCATAATAAAGGAACCCACAAAAGGATTCCGCACATCAAGGTCAGTATTCCCAAAGGAAAAAAAAGTCGGTAGGGCTCGGATAATATAAGGGGTGCTTCTTTCATTATTATAACTTAACTCCTTGATAACATTATTCCCTGATACAAATCATAAAACAAAGAAAACATTTGTTTGATAGATAAAACATTTGACTAGCACCCTAAACTACTGGTAGAGGTACCTAAGTTTATTACAAACATAATAAAAAGGATATCTTACTATGATCAAATTCCTTGCCCTTACTCTTGGCGTCATAACGAGTTTTTCTCTGATGGCAAAAGAAGTCACTATCTATTCAGTTTACCCTGGTGAAGACCTGGCCCCTATTTTTGCCCCTTTTACAGAGAGAACTGGTATCGAAGTGAAATTCATTTCTGGAACCACAGAAGAGCTCATTGAGAAGCTTCAATCTGAAGGATCACAAACCAGTGCAGACCTTTACCTTGATAAGGACCTCACTTATCTAGGGGAGGCCCAAAGAAAAGGTATCTTCCGCCCTTTCACATCATCAGTAGTTAAGAGCAATGTACCAGCTCACTTAAGAGATAAAACAGACATGTGGACTTTGGCCTTTTATAGAGCAAGAGTCATTATGTACAATAAGTTTAAAGTAAGTGCAGATGAGCTTTCTACTTATGAAGCTCTGGGTGATAAACAGTGGGAGAATCGTCTTTGCGTGAGAACTTCTACTAATAGCTACAACCAAGCATTAGGCGCCTACTTAGTTAAACATATTGGTGAAGAAAAAACTCTTGAAGTTCTTTCTTCATGGGTAAGAAACTTTTCTGTAGAACCTATCAAGAATGATCGTGGAGTTATCCAGGCCATTGCTGACGGTCAGTGTGATGTAGGTCTTGCTAACACTTATTACCTACCGGCCTTTATCAGAGCTAACCCTGACTTTCCGGTAAAAGTTTTCTTCCCGAACCAAAAGAGTTTTGGTGCTCACGTTAATGGTGTTGGAATCGGAATTGTTAAGCATGCTAAAAATATTCAAGAGGCCAATCTTCTTCTTGAATACTTTACTTCTGCAGAAGTACAAACTCCAGTAGCAGCGGCTTTCAGCCAATACCCTGTAAACCCAAAAGCTGAAATGATTAAGATCCTAAAAGATTTTGGTTCTTTTAAAGAAGATACAACAAATATTTCAGATGTATCAAACTACGTAGATATTGCTAATAGATTATTTCCAATGGCCAACTACAGATAAAAAGTTGGGCCCCCGTAACGGGGGCCTATTTACGACGATAAAATACAGCTCCTTCAACAATGGTCTGTGTGAAAAGATCAGAAAGCCCCATAAGACTCTCCCCTGCTCCAAGCACCAGATAGCCTCCGGAATGGATCGAATGTGCCAGATGACTTAAAATTTCTTTCTTACTTTCAACATTCTGATAGATGAGAATATTTCTACATAAGACCAGATGAAACTTTCCTAAGTGAGAACAAGGATCTTTCAGGTTATGCTTAAAGAAAGTCATTCTTTGAGAAATCTTTGAATCGACTTTCCACTTTGAATTTTCCTCTGAAAAATACTTAGTAAGAAGATCTGAACGAAGTC
>DATGND010000057.1:0-2254 GCA_035306925.1 Bacteriovoracaceae bacterium
TATCGACCATGGGACAGGTGTGGTCATTGGAGAAACATCGATCATCGGAAAAAATGTTAAGATCTATCAGGGTGTGACTCTTGGAGCCTTGAGTGTGAAGAAAAAGTTACAGAACAAAAAACGTCATCCTACTATTGAAGATGATGTAGTCATTTATGCGAACTCAACCATTCTTGGTGGAGAAACAGTCGTAGGTAAAGGTTCCATTATTGGTGGTAACGTTTGGCTTACAAAGTCTGTTGGGCCAGAAAGTGTTGTTCTTAATCAATTACAAAATGAGACAAAATAATGGAAATCGATATCTCAAAAATTGAAAAGTGGATTAAAGAAAAGAGAAGTTTTACATTCCTCGATGTGCGTAGAGACGAGGAAAGACAGATCGCAAGCCTTGGAGGAGTCCATATTCCCTTGGATCAATTACAGGAACGTTTCCATGAACTCGACCCAAATACTCGACCTTGGGTTATCTATTGTCATCATGGGGTGAGAAGCCTTTATGCAGCTCAGTTCCTCAAATTGAATGGCTACGATGCTCTTTCTATGCGGGGAGGCATCGATGAGTGGTCAAGAATTGTTGACCCTAATGTTCCTCGCTATTAAAATATAAATTCCAAGGAGAAAGTAATGCTAAGCTTAACTTATAAAATTATGGCCATTGTTCTTGTAGGAACAGCAATTATTCTTGCTGGGGCCTTTGTTCTCGCTCTTCCTTTCAATTTTATTATGTAATAAAGATGAGATTAAAAAATCTCATCTTTATTCTTCAGTAACTTCTCCGCTTTCTGTTTTTCAAGTTTATTTTCAGGATGAAGCTCCTTTGGTCCTAGGTCAGCAGCAACCACTTCCTTAAGAACTTTTTCGAACTCCTTCTTATCCTTCTTTTTAACAAGATAAGTTTCTGCATAGAGAACTTTTGTTCCTAAGTACTCAGGAGATTTTTCCATCGCTTCTTTAAACTTTTCTTTGGACTTTTTCATATCTCCCCCTGCAATTCCTGGAGCAAGAGCATAAAATCCTCCCCAATAACGAGGAACAGCGGAATGGAAGAAGTTAGGCCTTAACTCTTCAACTCTTCCAAGAACTGCTAAGATTTCATCCTTATACTTTAAAGAAGAAAAAATCCCATTGAGCTTTGACCACTTTCCAGTATTGGCCAGCATCCAAAACATAGATGGCACATCAGCTTCAGTTAATTTATCAACTGAGTTCTTGATCGATTTACTCTTGATGCGATCCTTAAACTCTTCATTGAGATTCATTCCTTTGAGACCCCACTCTCTACCTTTCTCGTAAGCACGAAGCTTTAAGTCTTTATTAGTGAGATGATAATCGGCCAGAAGATAATAACCACGAGTCAGTCTCTCTATAATCTCTCTATCTTCTTTATTGGCCTCGTAAGCTGTTTCAAGTTTTGAAAGCATCTCTTCTAAGCTTTCTTGATTGTCCCTCATCTCCCATAAGCGTTCTGCTTCTTGCTTTAGAAGATCCGCTTCGGCCTTACCTGGAGCTTGAGCAAAAACTGATAGTGAAATCAAAAATAAAGTTATAAATTTAAACATAGTGAGATCCTTTTCTTATTCTTAATAGATTAAAAGATTCACACAAGATAAGCCAAGCCCTAGGTGCGTCATTAGATGAAGCAGAATTTTAAAATAATGGTGCTTAATGCCCAGGACCTTTTCATTTTTCTCGATAAATATCAAGGCGATAATCCTCGAGAGCTAACTGAAATCAAATGGCAGTTGGCCAGTTCTTCCCTCTTAAATAACAAACCTAAGGAAAAGTGTGAGCAACTGGCCTTGACGATAAAAGAAGCTGATCCTGATGTTATTATGCTTACGGAAGTAGGAGGAATGGAGTCTCTTAAAAACTTTACTTCCATTTTTCTGGATAACAGCTACTTTCCTATGACTTTACCTTCAAACTCTGATCGAGGTATTGATTTAGGATTTCTCACAAAGAATGAAAACAATTACACCTACGAGCTCATCACTCACATCAATTATCCACTCCCTGCTCCTTATCAACGATTCTCCCGTGATGTTTTAGGACTAAAGCTTTTTCAAGGTGAAGAATTAAAATCCATATTTTTAAATGTTCATATTAAATCAAAACTAGATATGAAAAAAACCGATTTCCAAGGAAGAGGAAGAAGGATCGCTGAGGTAAAAGGTCTCATTGATATTTATAAAAAGCTCTCTTTAGAAAATGTTCCTGTCTTCATTGGTGGCGATTTCAATGGTCATGCAGGGCC
>DATGND010000058.1:0-16083 GCA_035306925.1 Bacteriovoracaceae bacterium
CCGGCAATTCTCTTTTCTTCGTTAAGGATATCAGAACGCATAAGCTTATAAAGAATCTCATCTGTTACCTTAGCAGCCTCTTTACCAAAGTCAGCTTCTTCAGTGAGACCGTAGCGTGCAGGATCGTTCTTAAGAGCTTCTTTAATAGTTGCTCTCATAGCGTTTGTAGCATTGGTTCTTTCTTGTTTTTTATTAACTGAAAGAACATCACGAGCAATTTTTGAGAAGTCTTCAAGTCCTTTACTCATAAGAGTTTCATTCGGAGTAACCGGAGTGAACTCTCTCTTCTTCTGACCAACTTCCTTAACCATTTCGTTGAGAAGCTTACAGAATTCTTTAATATTGTTGTGGGCGAAAACAATACCTTCAAGCATAGCTTCTTCTGAAACCTGATTAGCTTCACCTTCAACCATAAGAACCGCATCGTTAGAAGCAGCAACAAGGATTGAAAGCTCACCCTTATCCCACTCTTCGCGAGTCGGGTTAAGAACAAGTTTCCCATCAAGCTTTGTTACTTTTGCGTATCCCATTGGGCCATTGAATGGAACATCTGAGATGGCAAGAGCAGCTGCTGTACCTAGACCTGCTAGAACTTCCGGATCACCATTACCAAGAGACATAACTTGGGCCATGATGATTGTTTCGTTCATAAAGCCTTCAGGAAAGAGCGGACGAAGAGGACGGTCGATAAGACGCATGATCAGGATTTCAGCGTTTGAAGGGCGACCTTCACGCTTTAGAAATCCACCAAGGAATTTTCCGGCCGCATAGAACTTTTCTTTATAATCCACCAGTAGTGGGAAGAAGTCTTGTCCATCATTTACTTCTTTAGCGCAACAAACAGTTACGAGAACTTGTGTTCCTTCACTGGAAGCGAGCACAGCTGCATCAGCTTGCTTGGCAAGGCGACCTGTTTCGAGGGTAATTTCCTTACCACCATAATTCATCTTGAATTCTTTTTTGTTATTTAACATAGATTCTCCTATAAATAACTTTTGTAATGAATCAAACTCATTACATTTATTTTGAATGTCTTATTAGGGATTTTTTTAGAGGACGTTTGAGAGATAAAGAGTAAATAAAACGATGTGCTTGATTTACTTTTTATCTCCAAAAATGACTTCCTACTAAAAAAACCAACCAAAATAAAAAGGGGCCCGATATCAGGCCCCTATTTATTATTACTTACGTAGACCAAGCTCTGCAATTAATTTTGCATAACGAGCTGAATCTTTATTATTTAAATACTTAAGAAGTGAACGGCGTTGACCAATCAACTTCATAAGACCTCTCATTGAAGAGTGATCTTTCTTGTTTGCAGAAAGGTGCGTAGAAAGGTTTTTAATTCTTTCAGTAAGAATCGCAACTTGAACTTCTGTTGAACCAGTGTTTGTAGCTGATCCACCAAACTTCTGAACTAATTCTGCTCTTTTTTCACTTGTAATCATTTTAATCTCCTATGCCCAAGCCTCAATCTTCCATTGAAACCTAGTACAAGTATTAGATAGTCGAGCACCATTGCCACTATCTCTTATTATTCACTTAATGCAGTTTTAACGAAGAAATTCAGACATGTAAATCTTTAATTGAGAGAGAAGACGTTCTTCGATCTGGCGAATCCGCTCACGACTCACTCCATATTGATCAGCAATAGACTGAAGACTCTCCGGAATCTCATTAAGTAGCCGTTTTTGAAAGATTTCCCGATCCCGAGGCTTTAATTGCTGCAGAAAGTCACCAAGTTTCTTTTTAAGGATTTCAAGGTTTTGAATATCACCCAATTGCTCATCCAGATCCATTCCATCAGCGGCAAGAAAGTCCCCAATACTTTGACTTGAACCCTCTTCTATTGGCCGATCAATACTAACTTCCTGCCCAGCGGCCCCTAAGCGCTGATCCATTTCTACAATGGCCTTTTCAGAAACCCCTAAGTTCTCACTGAGAAGTTTGGTATCCGGAGTAATTCCCATGCTCATAAGCTTCTGCTTTTCTCGCATTAAGTTATAAAACAATTTCTTCTGCTCCTGAGTAGTCCCAATTTTGATAAGACGGAAGTTATCCAGGATAAATTTAAGAATATAGGATCTGATCCACCAGCTCGCATAGTAAGAGAGTTTAGCTCCCTTATCAGGATCATACTTTGAAACGGCCTTCATTAGACCAATATTCCCTTCCTGAATAAGGTCCATGACGTTCTTATAGGCCGAACGATATTCAAGAGCGATTTTAACCACAAGACGAAGGTTAGCGACCACTAGCTTTTTAGCGATCTCAATATCACCTGTTTGAAAGAGTTCACGAGTAAGCTCTTTCTCTTCCTCGAGACTCAAAAGTTTATAGCGGGATATTTCTTTTAGGTAGACCGTAAGAGGATCTTGTACTTTAACGGAGGTACTTGATCTAAGGGCCGGCAAAGTCGTATTAACTTCTGGAAGGACCTCTTTTACTTCAGAAATATCAATAACATCTTCCTTAGGTTTAAGGGGTGCCTGTTTCTTATCAGAAATGATTTCTACGTCCACAGCAGGACCTTTATTCTTTATCATAAACTTAATGTGGGTATTGCCCGGGTCATTGTCAAGTAATGGTAGTGATTATAATTGTAATTTGGTCTGATCACTAGTCACATTCGCTCTGTAATTTAAATAACCAAGAGCGAAAAGACCATAATGAAATGTTACAGGAATTTTAATCATTTTATCTTGGTAACCATGATTAAACCATGACACAGGAGCTTTGGTGACTTGAGTTAGAAGCTCATTGGATAAAATTCTAAACAGACTATCATTCCAAATTTTTTGCATGTAGTACTGCTCTTTATTCTTGATGAGAGTTTGCAGTGTCACTTCTAAATGTTGCTGTATTCGTTTCTGCCCTTCAAAATCTACGTTCTGCACATGACGGGCCCATTCTTTTCTTAGCCAGAAAATATAATTCTGCGATAGTTCAATATCAAACTTCATCGTAAGTTTATCCACTTCACCGAGCATTCTATCCATCTCACCTAGAGTAATGGCCACATTCAAAGAGTAGCCTTCAGTGGCAAGGGTAATGTAATCAGACTTAGATTTCACATTGAGCTTCATAGACTCTTCAAAAAGAAGATCTTTGGAAAATGCATCAAGAACATCTCGTGACCATTTCGACCATCTCTCATCGATACTACTCTTGGCCAGAAAGGGAAGCTCTTTATAATCAGGAAGACCAAAAAAAGGATCTGGAACTCCACTCATAAATGAAAGGAGAAGATTTTGTCTAAATATGACCGATTCTAAACTTTGTTTTTTGATCCATTCTTTAACCTGGTCAATCGTGTCTGTCTTGAAATCCAGATATCTAAAATGGTGACAATATAATTTTTCTAAATCACTTTGAAGTCCAGTGGAACCTACTGATAATGGAAATTTCTGTTTGAAAGTTTCTGAGTCCACTCTTCTGCAAATGAGCTGGTCACAATTAACTGTCAAAGTATCTGTCTCATCAACTAAACTTACACTTGAACTCTTCTCATCCCAGAATTGTTTTTTATTTGTAAGATTTTCAACGACAAAACTCATGATGAAGCGATTACTTAAATAAGGGCCCATCATTCGGTAATCAGTAATCTCACCTCCCCATGAACAAAAATCCCGAAAAATTTCGATAGCATATTCAAATTCATGGTTTCTTGCCTGAGGCCCCCCTGAATAATTTTTATAAAACTCAGAAGCGTAGGGAGAATCTTCAATTCGAGGCAAGATATCCTGCTGAGGGTGATCGTAATAGTGTTTTAAGGAAGCCTTGATTGTTTTCAAAGAAAAGATGGTGATATTTTTTGAGCAGTAATTATTAACTAAATTATTAACAAGATTGTTATAGCTATCTTCATCAATGGACAACTCCTTTCCATAGGCACCAATAGCTTTAATGGCCGTATCCAGGGCCAGGTATTGAAGTGTTGAGGCCACACTTCTTTGGGCCTGCCCTTCTTTCCAAGTATCACCATAATCAATTGGCCCATAATAAGAGCAAGTGCTATTGAGATATTGTCCTTGTTGATAGCGATGATGATACAGCTTGAGCTTGCGGGCCTCTTCCCCTTCCTGTTTACTTAAAACAGGAAACACAAAGCGCAGTGGATCTTGTTGATAGTCTAGATCAGCTTGTCCACGCAAGATCCCTTCTACTGGTACCAATGCCCAGGAATAGATCGGAAGTAATACAAGCATCCAAACTAATCTACTCAACTAAACTCCTTAAATTCTTTTTAAACTTATCGGCTAATATTTCGATAGGTTTACTGTGAAATACATTCTTTTAGGACTCTTAATCATTTCGTTTCAGGTTTTTTCTCAAGCTGAGGAGAAAGACCATTTCATGCGTAGAAGTAGCTATCAGCTATCCCCTGAGCTCTTTGGACTCGAGGAGCTTGAACAGAGCCTCTTTTCAGAAATCAGTAGAGAGAGTAAGGATCTCAAAAAAGCAAAGTATTACTTACTCAATGGGAAAATTAAAGAAGCCGAACTACAGTTATCAAAACTGGCCTATTCCAACACTAAACTTAAACCTATCATTTATAGATATCTTGCCATTCTAAGTTTTGTTCAAGGCAAGTACGAAAAGTCTCTGATTTACCTTACCCTGCCTGAACTCAATAAGTTTCCAGACTATGCAAGAGTATGTACTCTTCAAACTCTGAACCAAATCGTTCTCGATAAAGTGGCAAACCTTGAAGAAACTTGGGAAAAATGCCGCGTCGGTAATGCTCAAAGATTCAGAACTCTCAATCTTCTCTGGCTAGATACTCTAGTTAAAATCAAAGTCGATCACCGGGAAGGAGTAACAAAGGTTCCTTTTGAAAAAGTCAGACTGGATACTCTCCCTATTCAAGATCTAAAAACTCTTCTAAAACTTTCCATCTATCTGAATCAAGATGAAATGATTCTTAAAGAAATTAATAGATTAAATGTTGAAGATTTTAAAGATCAGGAGTTAAGAGAAATTCTGGGCCATATTTATTATAGGAATGGCCAGCTGGTTAATGCCTATCGTTTTATTGAAGACCTCAAGACTCCCAATGCGGAAACCATTAAAGGAAATCTTTATATCCTGCGGGGGCAATACGAAATCGCTTATGCCCAGTTTAAGCTGGCACTAGAGATTAAGCAGAACTCAGTCAATGCTCTGGAAAGACTGCTTCCACTTTCCTGGATACTGGGAGACTGGAGCAACGGTAGTGTATACGCTGAAAACCTAGCGGCCGATACCAGACAACTCCCTCATAAATTAACTCTTCTTACTGCCTTTATGCTTCAAAGAGGAGAATTTGAAAAAGCAGAAAAACTTCTTCACTATATTTCCCAGCAAGGTAAAGGCACTCATCTTGATGTCACTCAACTTCAGTCTTTTACAAAATTAATGAGAAGTAAAAAAGATGATCTTGAGAAGGCCGCAAATTTAAGCTGCCAACAATATGATTTAGTGAACTGCTGGATCTTATACCAAAGCACCCAATGGCAGGATTTTCCTTTCATGGTAAGAAGACAAGGTGAGATTGAGCATGGCCAAAAATGGAAAGAGCTTGTTTCAGAGAGTACGGATAATCCATTGACTGAAACCGTCTATGTCAACCAGCTCGACATCGAAGAACTTGATGATGCTCTAGTAGAACTCATTCCAAGAACCAATAATGGAAAATAGACTTCTGATCATCCATGGGCTTAATAATAAGATAGAAGCATTAACGGAACTGGGGCGCTCCTTTCAAAATCAATTCGAAGTCATCTATCTTAAACTTCCCCATCATGATGACCTTCTCCCTCTGGATTTTGACTTTCAAAAGAGCCTTGAACAATTTCAAAAGGATCTTACAAAGCATCTCAATGAGAATACCTATATTCTTTCGTACTCATTGGGTTGCGCTTATTTACAGTATCTCTTTGAGAAGGGATCTTTAACAATCCCCATGTCCCGAGTGATTTATTTATCACCTGCTCTAAAAACTAAACTCAAACTTTCTGTCTTTCGTTTTTTACCGTCCCACTTTCCCCTTCCTAGCTTTTCTCCTAAGCAGTTTCGTTACCGTAACTTTTGCTATTGGGGACAATATAAAATGCTCTTTGAACTTAGTTCACAACTAAAGCTTCAGGAATATCCTTTAATCTTTGCCGATCCTAAGGACGAACTCATTAACTTAGATGGGCTAGACTATATTCCCCTAAAAAGGGAGTACCTACCCTTTGGAGAGCATCATTTGAGCTTTCATCCTCAGTACTATAAAAACAATCAATGGGAAAAGTTAATTGAAGAGATAAAAGTTAGGCTTCTACAAGAAGCCTAACTATCAAGTGTTTTAAATTCTTTACCATCAAAATGGAAAACGACTTCTTTGTCTTCATACTTTGTAGCAAGGTTCACTGGACGTTTCCAAATAGCATGAAGATTTCTTAGAGTCGCATCCACATACTGAGCATCAAGATCCACCCCGTAGTGAGTATGCTCCAGAAGAAGCTCTTTTCTATTTCTGAAGTTACCATCAGTCACTTCAATAATCGGCTGACCAAAGTTAGTCAGCTGAGAGAGAAGCTTTTGTTTAATGGCCGCAAAATCTTTTGAATCAATCTCAAAGCGATTTGTTCTTGGGTTGTACTTATAAGTGAAAAGTTGCTGTCTTTCACAAAACTCCGGTGTGAGGAATTCATCGATGAAAGAGATATCATTATGGGTTTTTCTGACTTCAAAAATCTTCTGACGTCCTAGCCCCAGCTTTTTATCCCAATGAAGCTTCTCTTCCATGTCTGTACACTCATTATACTCTTTACCAAACATTCCGCGGTTCCAGCGATATTCAATGTCTCTCATCAGTTCAATCCCTATCTTATAAGGATTGATTTGTTTTTTAGACATGTACATCACACCTGCATGCTTATCTGCAAATTCGATGATTTCAGAAGCATCCAGGGCCCTTTCAGTCATAATGCGAGAGTGCCAATAACTGGCCCAGCCTTCATTCATGATCTTAGTGAGACGTTGAGGAAGAAAATAGTAAGCCTCTTCGCGAAGAATACCGATAATGTCGGCCTGCCACTCTTCTATCGGAGCATAATTGATCAGATAACCAAGAACATCTTTTGTTCTCAGTTTCATATCTTCAGCAAGAACATCTTCATTTTCATTGCCTTCAACATTATCTGTTCTACTACTTCTTTCTTTGGAACGCATGAAGGATTTTAAGGCCGCTGATCTATCATCAATCAGGTAACCGCCTTTTGCTTCTTCTGCCATTTGTCTTTCAGCTAGCTCTCTTCTTTCACGTTTTAGTTCAGGTGTTTCAAAGAGCTCGTTAATATCAAGGAGGTTTTCCAATGAAAGGACTTTATCGATAAATGTTTCAACATTATCATGCCCGTACTTTTCCATATAACGACGGATCTTGGTTCCATGATTGGCCATCACATCCATCATTTTCCTATTGGTATTGGCAAACCAGGCATTGTTCTTAAAAAAATCATTGTGCCCATAAACGTGGGCCATCACAATTTTCTGATCCACCCAGTTATTGGCAGCTAGAAGATAGGCATAACAAGGGTCAGTATTAATGACCATCTCATAAATTTTTTGAAGACCATAAGTATAGCCCTTTGAGAGCTGATCATAATCCATCCCGAACTTCCAGTGTGGATAACGAGATGGGAAACCACCTTGGGCAGCAAGAATATTGATGGTGTCGTAGTCACAAACTTCAAAAACTTGGGGAAAGAAATCAAGGCCAGCTTCAATAGCATAACCTTCTATTTCATTTTTAAGATTTAAAAGTTCTCCAGTAATGGGCTTCGTACGGTTCATTCTTACTTACCTTTTCCTAGAAACTCTTTAATAGAATCAAGAATTCCATCTTTGTTTTTAATCTTACTGAGGATCAATTTCTCGTTATCCTCACCATACTTGGCCACTAAATCTTTATAGAATTGCCCTGAACCGTAACGGCTCTCAACCTGCCCATAACAAAAGACATTGGATACTGGAAAAATAAAATTATCTAAAAGGTCCAAACAAATCTTTGTATCTTCAGCAGACCAGTTATCACCATCAGAGAAATGGAATGGATAAATATTCCACTCATTAGGGTTATAGTCTTTCTCAATAATCTCTTTACATAGATTATAGGCCGAAGAAATCAATGTCCCACCGCTCTCGCGGGTTCTAAAAAAAGTGTTTTCATCCACTTCCTTGGCAGTAGCATCGTGGATGATATAGCGAACCTCAATATCCTTGTACTGAGACTTAAGCCACAGGTTAATCCAAAAAGATTCAGTGCGAACGATTTCCTTTTGCTCATCCCCCATAGAACCTGAGACGTCCATCATGTAAATGACTACCGCTGCATTCTGCATTTCTACTTTAGTGTCAGCAGCACGGTATCTAAAATCACGACGGATTGGAACAACAGAAGGATTCTGTGGATCATAAGTATCCATGGCAATCTGACGTTTTAAGGCCTGCTTATAAGTTCGACGTAGATGTCTAAGAGAATCAGGACCAGTCGTACCGATGTTAGTGTATCGATCTACAGTAGATTGAAGAGACTTTTTTCCTTTGGGCTCAATATTAGGAAGAGCTAGCTCTTCCCCAAGAATTCTTGCCAATTCATCAAGAGAAAGTTCTACATCTAACTCTTTATTCCCTTCGCCTTCACCGGCCTCACCTTGTCCTGGCTGCCCATTAGGATCCTGCTGTCCATCTACAGGATCCCCTGGTTCACCTTGACCTTGCCCCATTCCGCCTTGGGACTTATCTCCAAAACGAAAACGTGGGATATCAATACTAGGCATCGGAATAGTAAATTTATCCGTTCCCTTTGGCACAATCTGTGAGCCTTCAGAAACATATTTGCGAAGATTTTCACGGACCTTACCCTTAACAATTTTTCTAAATCTGGCATGGTCGCGCTTAATTGGATGATCCACTAATTCTTCCTTCCTTAAATTTAAGATTTAATTGAGTCACCCTTAGCAAAGATACTCGCAACAAAGTTAAGAGCATCAGTGGCACAGATGTCACAATATCCAAAATTTTTCATAAGACGAGTCTTAACAACCTCAATTTTCTCTTGTGTCTGTTTATCAACCACGTTCGAAATAATTGTTGTTAATTTAATCGTGTCTCTTTGATCTTCAAAAAGTTTAAGTTCAAGAGCACGATGAAGTCTTTCGTTCATCTTGTAATCAAACTGCTTACCTTCAATGGCAAGCGCTCCGATATAGTTCATCAGCTCGCGACGGAAATCATCCTTACGAGACTCAGGAATATCGATTTTCTCCTCAATTGAACGCATGAATCTCTCATCAGCTTCCTCTAGTTTATTAGAGTATTTATTTCTGATTTTTTCTTTCTGCGTGTAGGCCTTAACGTTATCTACGTAGTTCGCACATAGAGTTTGAATGGCCGATTCATCAACAGAGATAGCCTTCTGCACATCGTTTTTAACGATATCTTCATACTCCTGACGAGTTACCGCTAACATTTCTTTGTAGTGCTCAAGTTGATCAGGAGAATTAACAAGAGCATGGTGCTTTAACCCTGATTCAAGCTCATTGAAAACCATGAATGGATTTAAACAACCCACATGTCCATTCTTAACAAGAGCATTAGAAATCTTATCTTGAATATAACGAGCAGAAATACCTTCTAGACCTTCACGAACTGCTTCTTTACGAAGTTCTTTAACGTTATCTTCGTTATATCCAGGAAGGGTTTTACCATTATAAAGCTTAAGTTTTTGAAGCTTTGTTAAATCGCTCTTCTTAGGCTCTTCCAGACGAGTAAGAATGGCCCACGTAGAAGCCATTTCAAGAGTGTGAGGAGCAATGTGAATATTTGGAATGGTCTTTTCGTTATAATCCTTTTGATAGATTTTAACTTCCTGATCCAGTCTCGTAATATAAGGAACGTCAATCTTTACTGTACGGTCACGAAGAGCTTCCATGAACTCGTTAGATTGAAGTTTTCTATACTCTGGCTCGTTAGTGTGACCAAGGATACAAAGATCAATATTGGTTTGTGCGAATTTTTTCGGCTTAATAGATTGCTCTTGAGAAGCACCAAGAAGATCATATAAAAAGGCTACATCAAGTTTTAACATCTCGATGAATTCAACAATCCCACGGTTAGCAATATTGAACTCACCATCAAAGTTAAACGCACGAGGGTCTGAGTCTGAACCATAGATCGCAATCTTTCTATAGTTAATATCCCCTGTTAACTCCGTAGAGTCTTGGTTCTTCTCATCTTTTGGTTGGAAAGTACCAATACCACGACGATCTTTTTCCGAAAGAAGAAGACGTTTAACACGAATGTGATTCATCACTTTCGTCCAGTCACCATTGTACTTGATCATGTATTCATTAAGAATGAAACGACAAGCAGGATTCACTTCACCTTTGATTTTAATTTTATAAGGAGAATTCGGATGTGTTTTTTGCACTTCCTCAATAAGTTTCTCTCTCACTTCAATTGGAATGAGCTTCAATGGTTCTTCGTGCATTGGAGATGGAAAAACTTTTTGTCCCCCAAGAATGTCGGAACCTTCTTCATCCACCCACTCGTAAGTGTAAAGAGCTCCCTCATCAGTTTTTGAATAGTGCTCAAGACCTTTTTTAAGAAGACGTGCGATTGAAGACTTTGCAGATCCCACTGGCCCGTGAAGAAGAAGTACACGTTTTTCAGTTCCATAACCGAGAGCGGCTGATTGAAAGAAATTGACGAGTTTCATGAGATGAACATCAATTCCGAAAATGGCATCTTTTCCATTCTCGATTGGATCATCAAAGAAATGATAACGAGTCACATCTTTCTTATACTCGGTATATGAACTTGTACCGTAACTCATAATCATGTCATAAATTCTCTGGAATGAGTTACGTGCAATTTTAGGATCTTTCATTAAAAGATCGATATAATCCTGCATACTACCTTGCCAGTGAAGATGCGAAAAATCCTTAGGATTATAGTTTTCTGTCATAAAGTTCTGAAGATTAATACTGGCCATGGATTCCCCCCAAAAAGGCATAAGATTTGGAACTTAATTATATTCTACTCTTAACCCTCATTTTGGACAAAGAAAAAGCATTAGGCCCTTTTTATGGAAGAGTTTGCCGATCAGGTATTTTTCTAGAGTGATTTATTGACTTAAATCGGATTCATTTTAGAATAAAGAAAACTTAACAAATCAAGGCTATTTAATGGGCATTATTTTTTCTGGAGCAACTGATATCGGTCGTAAGCGCAAGAGTAATCAAGACTCTATTTGCTTAGACCCTAAACACTCCTTCTATGCTGTTGCGGACGGTATGGGTGGACACAACGGAGGTGATATCGCCTCACAAATGTCAACTTCCATCATGCCTGTCTACCTTGATCAAGCAACCGATAAAGATCATCAGACATTAATGAACGATCTGATTCAGTTTATTAATGCCAGTATTTTGAAAAAGTCCAAGGAAGTTCCGGAATTAGCAGGAATGGGAACAACTGTTGCTGCCATTCGCTTCTGTGGTCCTAACTTGATCATTGGTAACGTAGGAGACTCCAGAGTTTACATGATCAACAACTCCCAAATCTATCAGCTCACTCGAGATCACTCTTTTGTGCAAGAAAAACTCAATATGGGAATCTACACCAGAGAAGATGCCGTGAAAGATCCGCAAAAGAATGTTCTGGTACGCTCTGTAGGCTTTGATGAAGAGCTTATGGTGGATGTTTTCAATTACCGTATTTCAAAAAATGATATATTCCTGATCTGTTCTGATGGGCTTCATGGAAAAGTTTCCGATGCTGATATTCTTCATATCGTGACTAAGACTATCGGTAACCCTGCTCACTGCACCAAAGAAGATGTGGATAAAGCAGTAAAGGAACTCATTGACCAGGCCAACGCTAATGGTGGACAGGATAATATCTCGGTCATAATTGCTATTGCGCAAACGGCTTAACGGCAAATTTCTAAATGATAGAAAAGTTTGATGACACCCCTTGCGGTTAAGCTTAAAATATTGCCATGGATAAATACTATACAGTAATGGTCGTCCCTGAAAAAGAAAAGGGCGTCAAAACATACCGTGTTCCTACCGTACTTTTTAAGTCTGTCGCATTTTTGTTTGTTATGCTCATGGCCTTAATTGGTGTCCTCGCCTTTGACTATTGGAAAATCCTCCAACAAGTCTACGAGAACAAGCATCTGTCCATTGAAAACAGACAACTCAAAGAGCAGATCCAATTATTCCAGATGAAGATGAATTCCATTGCATCTGACCTTAAGCGTATCAATACTTTTGAGAAAAAATTAAGAGTTATCACTGGTCTGGAAGATATTTCTAAGAAAGGGCCCCTTTATCAGCCTACTAATCAGCAGGACCAAGAAAAATTCTCCCTGGATGATCTAAACAGCTCTCTTGATCTAAAAATCAATCAAGATGTGGAGAATGATGAGAAGTTCAAAGAACTCAAAAGCCTTTATGATAAAAAAATTGCAGCTAATCTAGGACTCGAAAGAAGTTATTTACTCACTAAACAATGGTCTGAGTTGGCCCGACGCAGTTTTGCCTTATCAAGTGAATATGCTAAATTTGACTACAAGTACTCCATGCTCAAAGAAGTGGTTGATGGCATTGAAGGCAGAATTCACCAGTTAGACCAACATCTTTTAGACAGAGAATCTTTTCTTAACTCTACCCCTACTATCCTACCAACTCAGGGCTGGATTACCAGTTACTTTGGACAAAGGATGTCTCCATGGGCCGGCAGAGTTAAGATGCATGAGGGGCTCGATATCGGAGCACCTTTTGGTACACCAATCCTTGCTGCCGCTGATGGAATCATCACTTTTTCGGGAGAAAAAGCAGGATTTGGAAAATTTGTACAGATTGATCATGGTTATGGAATTGAAACACTCTATGCTCATAATCAGTCGCTTCACGTAAAAGCAGGACAAAGAGTTAAAAGAGGAACTCTTGTGGCCGGAGTAGGAACAACAGGACACTCAACAGGTCCACATCTTCATTATGAAGTAAGAGTAAACGGAATTGCAGTAGATCCATTATATTATATCCTTGAATAAAAAGGCATAAGTCATGTTGAATTCAGTAATGCGCAAACTATTTGGTACAAAACAAGATCGTGATCTTCGTGCGCTCAAACCTATCTTAGACCAAGTGAATGCTAAGGAATCAATATATCAGGCCATGAGTGATGATGAGCTCAAGGCCCAAACTCAAATTTTTAGAGATAAGATTGCTCAAGGAGCAACTCTTGATTCTCTTCTACCAGACGCTTTTGCAGTGGTCAGAGAGGCCAGTAAACGCGTTCTGAATATGAGACACTTTGATGTTCAGATCCTTGGAGGAATTGTTCTACACCAAGGTAAGATCGCAGAGATGAAAACAGGGGAAGGTAAAACGTTAACCGCTACTCTTCCACTCTACCTTAACGCTTTAAGTGGAAAGGGTGCTCACCTGGTTACTGTCAACGATTACCTTGCTTCCCGTGACTCTCAGGAAATGGGTCAACTCTACACCTGGTTAGGACTCACTGTGGGTTGTATTGTGGCCAATATGGATGATGAAGATCGAAAAGCTGCTTATCAGGCAGATATCACCTACGGAACAAACAACGAGTTTGCTTTCGACTATCTTCGCGACAACATGAAGTTTGATCTTAATGACTACGTTCAAAGAGAACATAACTTCTGTATCGTGGACGAGGTGGACTCTATTCTCATTGATGAAGCCCGTACTCCACTTCTTATCTCAGGACCTTCTGAGGGTGACACTCGCCTTTATGGTGTTGTCAATAATGTGATTCCTCAACTGGAAAAAGATAAGCACTATACAGTAGATGAAAAAGCTCGTTCTTCAGTTCTTACTGAAGAGGGTATTGTTCGTGTTCAAGAAATTCTTGGTATCGCTAACCTATATGATGTAAAAAATATCGAGGTTCTTCACCACGTTAACCAATCTCTTAAAGCTCATACTCTCTTTAAGAATGAAGTGGATTACGTTGTTCGCGATGGAAAAGTTATCATTGTCGATGAGTTCACAGGACGACTTAAAGAAGGTTCTCGTTGGTCAGATGGTCTTCACCAAGCCGTTGAAGCTAAAGAAGGCGTAGAAATTAAATCTGAGAACCAGACTCTTGCTAGTATCACCTTTCAAAACTATTTCCGCCTCTACTCTAAACTCTCCGGGATGACTGGTACTGCTGATACAGAAGCAGATGAGTTTATGAAAATTTATAACCTAGAAGTGGTTGTTATTCCAACGAACCTTCCTCTTGCTCGTATTGATATGCCTGACGTTGTGTATGCTACCAAAATGGCAAAATATGAAGCTGTTTCTCAGCTCATTATCGAGTGCCACCAAAGAAAACAACCAGTACTCGTTGGGACCATCTCAATTGAATCATCAGAACTTCTTTCAAACGTTCTTACTAAGCACGGTATTAAGCACGAAGTTTTAAATGCTAAAAACCATGCTCGAGAAGCAGAAATTGTGGCACTTGCAGGTCAACCAGGTGCCGTGACGATCGCTACGAACATGGCCGGTCGTGGTACAGATATTAAACTCACTCCTGAAACCAAGGCCGCTGGTGGACTTTTTATTATCGGTACCGAAAGACATGAGTCTCGTCGAATTGATAACCAGCTTCGTGGTCGTTCTGGACGTCAGGGAGACCCTGGGGCATCTAAGTTCTTCTTATCCCTTGAAGACGATCTCATGCGTATCTTTGGTTCAGACAGAATCAAAGGCATTATGACTAAACTGGGTATGAAAGATAATGAGCCAATTGAGCACTCAATGATTACCAATGCCATTGCCAAGGCCCAAAAGAAAGTAGAAACCCATAACTTTGATATCCGTAAGCACCTTCTTGATTTTGATAACGTGATGAATGAGCAGAGAAAAGTTATCTATAAAATTCGTCGCGATATCTTAAACGATGAAGGAAATGATGAACTCATTCGTGATTTTATCGACGAAATAAGTTTTAACATCGCTGATGAAATGATTCCTGATAAGAAATCTCCAATCAGAAATGCGAACTGGGAAGAGATCAACAATCAGGCAAAGGCCATCTTTAATATTGAAAAAGAACTGACTGCAGAAGAGTGTTCTTCTCGCTTCAGTGGAGATCTTGCTACTTACTTAAAAGAAGAGGCCATTCAGACTTTAGAAACCAAGTTTGCCCCTTTTGATCCAGAACAAGTCAAGTACACAACTCGTGAAGTGCTTCTTGCTACTTTTGACCAATACTGGAAAGAGCACCTTCTTAATATGGACCAACTTAAAGAGGGAATTAACCTTCGTTCCTATGGACAAAAAGACCCTCTAGTAGAGTATAAGCGTGAAGCTTTCCAGCTCTATGAGAATATGAGATACGCCATTAAGAAGGCGATTCTAGAAAGAATTAGTCATATTAAACTTATGACTCCAGAAGAGATCGAAGAACTTCGTCGTCAACAAATGGAAATGCTTGAAGCTCAACTTAAAGCACACCAGGAAGCTATGAAAGCTCAAGAGATGGCCCAAGAGAAGAAAATTATCCGAGCTACAATGAAAGTAGGACGAAACGATCCTTGCCCTTGTGGTTCTGGGAAAAAATTCAAAAACTGTCACGGAGCTTAAATAGCTTCGTGACCCTCGAACTCTCTTAAGCAAAGGAGTGCAAAAGAGTGAGTGATTCAAAGAAAGATTTGACTAGAATTGAAGATTTAGGTGAATACCTTCATCAACTCGATGATGATGTTGAGGATTATCTTCCAGATCTTCCTGATGAATCAGAACCACCTCACTTTATGGAAGAAACTCCAATCAGCTCCGATGATGATCCTTTTTCTTCTAACGAAGAAGACAGCAATAGTTTTGAAAGTGAAGTATCTGACTTCGATTCTGACAACAATTTTTCTGATGAACAAAGCTTTCAATCCGGAGATGATGAATACGGAAATGACTTCTCTTCTTCTGAAAACTCTTTCGGAGAAGAAACAAGCTTTGATTCAGATGACTCAAACTTTGAATCATCTGATTTTGGAAGTGATTCAGAGTTTGGTAC
>DATGND010000059.1:0-2832 GCA_035306925.1 Bacteriovoracaceae bacterium
CTTACTGGTGCAGTTCTTTCTAAGATGGATTCAGATGCCCGCGGGGGTGCTGCTCTTTCTATCCGCTACGTAACAGGTGTGCCTGTTAAGTTCATGTCAGTGGGTGAGAAGATGAAGGATCTGGATGCTTTCCATCCTGATCGTCTGGCCAAGCGTATTCTTGATATGGGAGACGTTCTTTCTCTCGTTGAGAAGGCCGAAGAAGCTATCAATAAAGACGATGCTGAAAGCATTATGAAGAACCTTGAAAAAGGTCGCTTCACTATCAATGACTTCGTTAAGCAAATGGAGACCATCAATCGTCTAGGCTCATTCAGCTCCATCCTTAAAATGATTCCTGGAATGGGGGGCATGATGAGGCAAATGGGCGATATGTCGGCCGCTGAAGATGAAATGAAGCGTATGCGCGTGATTATTAACTCCATGACTAAGCAAGAACGAGAGAACGTTGATCTGATCAATGGGTCTCGCCGTGAGAGAATTGCCAAGGGATGTGGGCGCCCAGAGAAAGAAGTTAGTGATTTTATTGAAAAATTTAATCAGATGAAGGAAATGATGGTGGGGATGATGAGCATGATGAAGGGGGGAGGTCTCCCTAATATCCCTGGAATGGGTCCTGTAAAAGGGTTCCGTCAGGCCCCGAAAAACCCTGGTTTATTAGGCCAAGGCCAAAAGAAACCAAAGGCTAAAAATCCATTTGGAAAGAAGTATTTCTAGTTAGTTAATGATGTTCAGTTTGACTTATGCAGATTGACGTTTTATAAATTCTAAAAATTTTTTGTGACCTCTAGAGGAGAAGAACCTAATGGTAAAGATTAGATTGGCCCGTGGCGGCCGTACACACCGTCCAGTTTATACAATTGTGGCTATCGATTCACGTGCAGCTCGTGATGGCCAATTCCTAGAAAAACTAGGGCAATACGATCCTAAAGCATCGGAAACACTAAAAAGTGTTAACGTTGAAGGAATTCAAGCTTGGGTAAAAAAAGGTGCTCAACTTTCAGATACTGTAAGATCATTGCTCAAAAACAATAATATTAAGCTATAATACTATTGTACCCCAGAGCTCTTAACTGGGGATGCCTTTTTAACAAGTAGGTGTTATGAGCAGTGAATTGAAGAGTCTGATTGAGTTTGTAGCAAAGTCTCTTGTGGACATGCCTGATCAAGTTGAAGTCAATGAGATCGAAGGCGAGCAGACGACGGTTATCGAGCTGAAAGTGGATAAGTCCGACCTCGGCAAGGTAATTGGGAAGCAAGGAAGAACAGCAAGGGCATTGAGAACAATCTTGAATGCCGCTTCAACTAAGCTTCGTAAAAGATCAGTTCTCGAAATAATCGAGTAACCTAACTTAAAAAAAATTAAAAACCCCAACTATTCTTCTCACTTTAGAGTAAGCGGTTGGGGTTTTTTTGTATTTATGGCCAAAGAAAAACTTAAGATTATTAAAATTGCCTATGTGGCCCGTCCCCATGGAATCAAGGGAGAGGCAGAGCTGGGCTTTCTCGATGAGAATGTCTTGAAAGAAGGGATGAAGATCCTGGCCACACCCTATAATGCTAAATCTGAGATTCCTTCTGAGGGGATAAATCTCACTCTCAATAAGCTTAAATTCGGTCATAAAAACATTGTTTCTTTCAAAGAAGTCACTGACCGTACCTACCTGGAAAAACTTGTTCCCTTCGAAATAAGCGTTTATCGCGAAGATCTTGATGAAGAAGAGTTTTATTTTTTCGATCTTCCAGGTTTTGATGTTATCAGTGAAAAAAATGAACTCATAGGAGAGGTTACTAAGGTGCTTGATAATGGCGCCCAGGAACTTCTTGAAGTTAAACTCAAGTCCGGAGAAATAATCACTCTTCCTTTCGTTGAGAATTTCTTCCCAGAAATGGATGAAGAAAAAAGAGAAATTGTGATGATAATGCCGGAGTACTCAGAGTGATCAAGCGCATTTTCATTCTCACCATCTTTCCTGAATACTTTAAGCCTCTCATCGAATGCGGCATAGCTGGTAGTGCTCTTCGTGGAGAGAGGGGAGACGGGGATTTTAAGTTCGAAGTTCACCTTATCAATATTAGAGACTTTTCTAAAACCAACTATAAGAGCGTGGATGATACACCTTATGGTGGAGGGCCGGGAATGGTGATGAGAGCGGATATCCTTCGGGATGCTCTCGTTGATGGTGTGATTAAACCTTTTGGTTATGAATCTAAACATGATCTTCATGTGATTTACACTTCTCCTCGTGGAGTCGTCTGGAACAATCAAGTAGCACGGGATTTTGCTCTTTCAAAACTCACTCATCCTACTAAGGACTTGGTCTTCATTGCTGGCCGATATGAAGGTGTCGATGAAAGATTTCTTGAAAACTATGTGGATGAATTCTATTCTCTCGGCGATTTTGTTCTTACTGGTGGTGAGCTTGCTATCATGGCCATGATTGATTCCTCCATCAGATTTGTCCCACATATCTTAGGAAATAAACTTTCAAGTGAAATGGATTCTTTTGAGGATGGAATGATTGAGCATCCTCAGTACACTCGACCAAGTGAATTTGAAGGTAAGCAAGTTCCAGAGGTTTTAATGAGTGGACATCATAAAAAGATTGAAGAGTGGCAGAAAGCTGAGAAACTCAGACTGACTCAGAAACATCGTCCAGATCTTTTAAAGAAATAAGTAGAAGTTATTTAATAACTGCACCCTTTCATTGGTGTTTAAGTCTCTCAATATCTCCTTGCTCACGCCTCAAATCAATGTGTTATTCTGCATAATTTTGATATTCGTTGTGGCATCCCCAGAAAACAAGTTTTCTGGGGATGATTATTTGAGGT
>DATGND010000060.1:0-4374 GCA_035306925.1 Bacteriovoracaceae bacterium
GTTTTAAGATCACGAGGAGCAATGGAGTCTTCTCCTTCCTTGGGGGCAATAAAGGTGAAAAAGAAAGTAGGAAGCATCATAAGAGCGAGCCACTTATAAACTTCGCTCCAAGGAATTTGGTCAGCAAGATAGAGAGCAAAAGCTCCGGAAGCGAGCATGGCCAGTCGATATCCATTCACATAGAGAGATGAACCTAAACCCAATTCTTCATCAGGAAGTATTTCCCTTCGATAGGCATCAATCACAATATCCTGAGAAGCGGAAGCAAAGGAAATCAACAGTGCCCAGAAAGCTAAAAGCCCTAGATCTTGAGAAGGGTTAATCGTGCTTAAGCCAAAGATCCCTGTCACTATAAGAATTTGGAAAAGGGCCATCCAGCCTTTTCTGCGGCCAAGAAATGGGAGGCGATAGCGATCAAGCAGTGGCGACCAAAGAAATTTGAGAACGTAAGGAAGACCTAAGAGTGAAACGAGTCCAATTTGTGTTAAATCGACCCCCTCGTTTTTCATCCAGGCCTGTAAGGTTGATCCCAACAATAATAACGGAAAACCTGAGGCATATCCTGTCAGGAGCATTGTGAGCATTTTGTAACTGAAAACTTGTCTAAGGAAATTCATAGATAAGTCTGCTCTTTATAATGAAAAGCATTTCTTCTGACGATTTTATCATCATAAGCTTTCTTTGCTTTTACTTTGTTAAATTTAATTTCCTTAATAACTTCTCCTAAGGCCTTAGCAAGAAGTGGCGGAACCGCATTTCCGATTTGACGGAACTGGGCCGTTTGACTTCCAGAGAAGATAAAGTCATTAGGAAAACTCTGACAGCTTGCTGCTTCTCTAGGAGTTAAATATCTTGGCTCTTTTGGATGATAATAACTTGTTCTAGCAGTTAAAATAGTTGGAGAAGGTTCATTCCAAGGTAAACGCTGAAGTCTAGTCTGGCGAAAACGATTCTCACGTAATTTCTTCCAATCAACTTTGTACCAAAGCTTTCTTGGTAATAATTCTTTTTGATCTTCTTCGTAGCGAATGCCTCGACCAGCAGGAATATATTTTAAACGCTCTCTATCTTCTGCTTTCGAAAGCTCAGCTAGCTTTACATCATGATTATAAATCTTTCCGTCACGGGCCTTTAAATTTTTAAAAGCATCTTTTACTGTGACAACTTTTTTACCTGCACGAACTCCGTGAGTCACTTTAGGGAATAAACACTCTCCCTCAAGAACTCCCATAATAATGGCCCGTCTTCTCTTCTCAGGCACTCCGAATTCTTCTGCAGAAAGAATACGGGCATCCATGTTATAACCCAGTCTTTCAAAGTAGGCGAAAATCTGAGAAAGGATCTTGGCATTTTTTTTGGCCACTATTCCTGTGACATTCTCAAACAGAATAATCTTAGGTCGCGCTAATCTAACAATGCGAACAAACTCTTTAAAAAGTTGGTTACGCTCATCTTCAACGACTCCTCTACCCACAGTAGAAAATCCTTGGCAAGGAGGGCCACCGACGACCATATCAATTTTTTTACCCTGTAAGAGTTCATTAAGCTTTTTAGGTTTTAATGTTTTGATATCACCGCAAAAGGTTTTTGCATGAGGATGATTGAGTGCAAAGCTATCGATAGCATCTTTATTGGCATCTACGCCTAAAAGACATTTATGACCGGCCATTTCTAAACCGTAGGAGAGGCCACCACAACCACTAAAGAGATCGATAAAAGTATAAGATTTATGTGTTTTCATGATTTTATGAGTTTAAAATTTTGCACACTAGGTGTCTATGAAAAACCATCCCTTTTGTGTGCTAATACGAATGAACGTTTGACATATAAAACACTGGAATTATTTAATTTTCACTCTTATTTTTATGTTTTTTTGTGTTAGGATGGGATCAAAATATTGAACCTGTTTATTCCTAACAAAAGGTGATTATATGAAAAGACGCGAATTTCTAAAAAGCACTCTACTTTTTGCAGCTGTTTCTACTGTTGTTGGTAAAGCTGCTGGTCTAATGAATACAGTTCAAGCTGTTACATGGGTAGCTGCTGGTAAGCTTGGTTACAAAGATGTATCTCCAAGAGCTGCACAAAATAGATTCTGTGATACTTGTAAGTACTATGTTGCCGGTGGTGCAGAAAACGGCGGTAAGTGTACTCTTCCAGCTATGTTAACTGCTATGAAAGCGAAGGAAGTTTACGTTAAAGAGAAAGGCTACTGTAATATGTGGCAGAAAAAAGCCTAAGCTTAAGACTTTAAACTCACAAGGCCCCTCTTCAGGGGCCTTTTTAATTTCTATCAATTTCTAACACTTCGAATTTAATATTTTCAAATTTAACTTCAGATGACATAAAGCTTGGCCAGAGGAAACCTATCCAAGTGGAGTAATTGATGGTCCAAACTTTATTAACGATACTAGCTTTAACATTAACAACTTCTGCTCTTGCTCAAAGAAAAGTTGTTTACGGGTCAGATAATCGTCAAGACGTTTATCAGGTTCAGAATTCTCTTTATAGAAAACTTGCTCTTTCTACAGCGGGAATGGTTCACCAAAACGCCTTCGTTCAGGGCCAGAAAAAGCACTTAAAAGATATTTCATATGCTCAAACATTAGAAAGAGCGATGAATGTTTGCTCTCATGAGAAATTTTCTCAACAAAAGCTGGTCGCTTCTTGTTCTGGATTTCTCATTGGTGAAGATACCCTCATTACAGCTGGTCACTGCTATCAAGGTTTTGATAACCCTTACAATATTTGTAACGACTATAAATGGGTTTTTGGCTTTGAGATGAAGTCAGCAAACCATGATCCTACAGTAAACATCAAAAATAGCGATATCTATGGCTGTAAAGAAGTTCTGAGCGTGAAGCTTGATGCTCAATATGACTTCGCCATTATTCGTCTTGATCGCAAAGTTAGAGATCGTCCTATCCTAAAATTCAGAGAAAGCGGAAAGGTCGCTGACAATACACCTCTTGTGGTTATCGGTCATCCAACAGGCCTTCCTACAAAAATCGCTGATGGTGCTTTTGTCACAAGAAACGACGAATCAACTCGTTTCTCAGCAAGTTTAGATACTTTCCAAGGTAACTCTGGTTCGGCAGTATTCAATGCCCAGACTGGTGTTGTTGAAGGGATCCTCGTTATGGGTAAAACTGACTATGTTCCTAGTAACCCTGCGGACCCTAATAGCTGTCTTGTGGCCAATAAGTGTGACCAGTTCGCAAGAAACTGTACACAGCGCTACGATGGTCAAGTTGTTGAGGCCGGTGAGGTTGTAATCAGAACGACTGCCATCATTAAAGAAATAGAAAGAGCTCTACGAAAATAATTTTTTCCACAAGGCCCACTTCGGTGGGCCTTTTTTTTGCAGCACTTTCCTCCTATAACCTGAGGAGGATTTATGCACAGTGAAACTCAAACTCACCAGCCCGGTAAAGAATTTATAATGCAAGACAGACCCCAATATGACCCCTTCTATGAAGGAGTGGGTAAGTTTGCTGGTCAAGTAGTCCTCATTTCTGGTGGAGATAGTGGAATCGGTCGGGCCGTGGCCTTATCTTTTGCTAATGAAGGGGCAGATGTGGCCATCATTTATAAAGAAGAAGATAAAGATGCTGATGAAACCAAACAAATGGTCGAGCAAAAAGGATCACGATGTTTGCTGCTCAAAGGTGATGTGGGTGATATGGACTTTTGCCGAGAATGTGTTGAAAAAACAAAAAATAAACTGGGTAATCTTCATATACTCGTAAACAACGCTGGTGAACAACATGTCCAAGAAGATTTTGAAAATATAAGTCAGTCTCAGCTTTTAAGAACCTATAAAACGAATATTTTTTCTTTTATCTATCTAACTCAAGCAGCTCTTCCCTACTTAAAGGATAACAAGGGATGTATTATCAATAATGCTTCGGTTACGGCCTATAAAGGTAACCCTCTTCTTATTGATTACTCTTCAACGAAGGGAGCAATCGTGGCCCTCACCAGATCCTTATCCCAGAGTCTTGCCAAGGATGGAGTCAGAGTAAATGCGGTAGCACCTGGACCTATTTGGACACCACTTATTCCTGCGAGTTTTGATAAAGAACAAGTGCAAAAGTTTGGAACGGATGTGCCACTTGGAAGAGCTGGGCAACCTAACGAAGTGGCCGGTTGTTTTACTTTTCTTGCTAGTAAGGAAGCAAACTATATGACGGGACAGGTGTTGCATCCTAATGGAGGAACTATTGTCAGTTCCTAACTGCCTCACCTAAATGTTGATGAGATTAACAAAAAAGAGAACCTCATAGGTTCTCTTTTTGTTTTCTGTCCTCTTATTTTCTTATCATTAAGCCTGAAGATAACTCTGATTATAAAAATCAATAAAAATATCCAAAT
>DATGND010000061.1:0-4534 GCA_035306925.1 Bacteriovoracaceae bacterium
GAGCTAAACGCCCAAATCAGTTCAGATTAACCAGCTTTATTGGAAGTGGTGAAAGGGATATTAAAGACCCAAAGCTTTCTTGTCAAACAAAAAAAAAGGCCCGATTAATAAAAATCGGGCCTTTGCTTAAAAAATATTATGAATCGTTCTTAGTTAGCAACTTCCATGGCGTTATCACCATCCAGAACTTTAAGAGCACGTGCTTTCATAAACTCTTCTGGTTTAGTTAGGTTAAGGGCCACTCTTAGAACTTCCTCAACTTCACTCACTGGCTTAATTTCGATTCCTTCTTTGATCTCATCAGGAATCTTGATCAGATCTTTCTCATTCTTTTTAGGAATGATGACCGTATTGATTCCTGCTTGTTTCGCAGCAAGGATTTTCTCTTTAAGACCACCGATTGGAAGCACACGTCCACGTAGAGTCACCTCTCCTGTCATGGCCACATCCTGACGAACAGGAATGTTAGCAATAGCCGAGGTAAGTGCAGTAACCATAGTGATACCTGCTGAAGGACCATCTTTTGGAGTAGCACCTTCTGGTACGTGGATATGGATATCATTCTTGTTATACCACTCGTGATCAATACCCAGACGGTTGGAAATGGATCTCACATAAGAAAGTGCTGCTTTCGATGACTCTTGCATCACTTCCCCAAGCTTACCAGTTACCTGAATTTTTCCGTTACCTGGAACTGTCACCACTTCAATATTAAGAAGTTCTCCACCAACTGAAGTCCAAGCTAGACCATTAACAAGACCAACCTGAGGCTTCTCTTCAACACCAGTACGATCAAACTTAACTGGGCCTAAATAAGTCTCTAGATTTTTCTCTGTTACAGTAAACTTACGACCTTCTTTAATATCTTCAGTTACAACCTCTGTAGCAATTTTACGAGCGATAGTGTTCATCAAACGTTCTAATTCACGAACACCAGCTTCTCTTGTGTAACCACGGACAACGTTCATAAGAACTTTGTCACTGATTGTTACTGGATAGTTTTTCAACCCATGAGATTCCACTGCTTTTGGAAGAAGATACTTCTTCGCAATTTGCATTTTCTCATCAGGAGTATACCCAGCGATGTGAATGATTTCCATACGGTCACGTAGAGGCCCTGGAATAGAACCAAGATCGTTGGCCGTCATAATAAACATAACTTTTGAAAGATCATACTCAGTCTCGATGTAGTGATCTCCGAAAGATTTGTTTTGACCTGGATCAAGAACCTCAAGCATTGCAGCCGCAGGATCACCTCTGAAGTCATTAGACATTTTATCAATCTCATCCAAAAGAATCACAGGGTTTGATGTTCCCGCTTTTTTAAGAGCATGGATGATCTTACCAGGCATCGCACCTACGTATGTTCTTCTATGTCCACGGATTTCAGCTTCGTCTCGAACTCCACCAAGAGAGATACGAACAAACTTACGTCCTAAAGACTCTGCTAGAGATTTAGCAATTGATGTTTTACCAACTCCCGGAGGACCGGCAAGACAAAGAAGTGTACCGCGAGCTTCATCCCCTACTAAAGAACGAACAGCTAGGTATTCCACAATTCTTTGCTTCACATCTTCTAAACCGTAGTGTTCTTCATCAAGAATTTCACGGGCCTTAGAAACAGAGTTATCATCGACAGTGTACTCTCCCCAAGGAAGAGAAACCATCCAGTCAAGATAGTTTCTCACCACTGCAGCTTCAGCTGACATTGGCGACATTGACTTAAGTTTACGAAGTTCTTTTTGAGCTTTCTCACGTGCCTCATCTGGCATTTTCTTCGCACGAAGCTTTTCCTCAATCTCAGCTAGGTCAGATTTATCATCTTTGTTACCAAGCTCTTTTTGAATGGCATTCATTTGCTCATTCAAGTAGTACTCTTTCTGAGATTTCTCCATCTGTGTTTTCACACGAGAACGGATACGCTTCTCAACGTTGATGATTTCAATTTCCCCTTGCATTTTTTCAAGAAGAAGCTGAAGACGAGTATCAACATTTGTAGCGTTAAGGATTTCTTGCTTCTCAGGGATCTTCATTGTTAAGTGAGCAACAATAATATCTGCTAAACGTGAAGGATCTGTAATTGAAGAGATACTCATTAGAAGCTCAGGAGGAATGCGCTTATTGAGTTTCACATACTGTTCGAAGATACTTTTCACTGAACGCATAGAAGCTTCAACTTCTACATCACTCTCAATGACATCATTACATTTTGTCACGTTGGCAAAATAACCTTCATCCTGACAAACGAATGAATCGATTTTAGCTCTGTACTTTCCTTCAATAAGAACTTTAACAGTGTTATCAGGAAGTCTAAGCATTTGAATGATACTAACAACAGTACCAATGTCGTAGACATCCTCTCTTTCAGGATTGAGAACAGAAGCATCCTTCTGAGTAACTAGAAAGAGTTCATTTCCATTTTTAGCAGCTTTCTCCAAAGCGGCAATAGACTTCTCTCTGCCTACAAATAGAGGAACTACCATGTGAGGAAAAATAATGACATCCCTTAATGGTAGTAGAGGGAAGTTATTAACGGCTTCGGACTTCTTGTCGGACATAGCACCTCCTGCGCTCATCTCTCTGATTTCCTCTTTTCCAAAAAAAAGAGGTCATAAAAAATTGTATCTCAGGAGATCATTAGAAGACACCAAAAAAAAGGCCGGGATATTTTTTCCCGGCCCACCTCATCAAATCGGTTTTTATCAATCTATAATTTCTACGCGCTATGATGCATTCTCAATTTTTTTACTTGATTTCTTTTCTGGCATCTTTTTCCGCTCCCCTTCTTCAAGAATTGGGCTACTTAGACCTAGAATCGCATCTCTATTAATAATGCACTTATTCACTTTCTCGTTACCTGGAAGCTCATACATTACGTCCAACATAACTTGCTCAAGAATGGCACGTAGCCCCCTTGCACCAGTTTTACGGGCCAATGCTGTACGCGCTACCTCTAAAATAGCATCTTCAGTGAACTCCAGTTCGATACCGTCGAACTCAAAAAGCTTTTGGTACTGCTTAACCACGGCATTCTTAGGTTCCGTGAGAATTGATACAAGAGCTTTCTCGTCAAGTTCTTCTAGCATCGCCGTAATTGGCAAACGTCCGATGAACTCAGGGATAAGACCAAATTTCACTAAATCTTCAGCTTCAATGGCCCCTAGTTTTTCCAGATGAGACTTATCTTTTTTCTCATTGGTATTCATCGAAGTCAGTCCCACTGACTTAGACTTAGTCATTCTTTTTTCGATAATTTTATCAAGTCCTACAAAAGCACCTGCACAGATAAAAAGAATATTTCTAGTATCAACCTGGATGTATTCTTGCTGAGGATGCTTACGTCCACCTTTTGGAGGAACGTTAGCAACAGAACCTTCAATAAGCTTTAGAAGTGCCTGTTGAACACCTTCACCTGAGACGTCTCTGGTAATTGATGGGTTCTCAGACTTACGGGCGATTTTATCAATCTCATCCACGTAAATAATTCCACGCTGAGCTCTTTCTACATCATAGTCACAGTTTTGAAGAAGAGACAGAATCACATTCTCTACATCTTCCCCTACATAACCTGCTTCTGTAAGAGTAGTAGCATCACAAATAGCAAATGGAACGTTAAGAAACTTTGCAAGTGATTGAGCAATAAGCGTCTTACCTGAACCTGTTGGACCCGCAAGAAGAATATTAGATTTTGCCAGCTCAACCTGGTCTTCATCACGAGCAGTAGCTGCTTTATAAGAGATACGCTTATAGTGATTGTGAACAGCAACTGAAATAATTTTCTTTGCACGTTCCTGACCGATTACATAGTTATCCAAGTGCTCTTTAATTTCGTGAGGCTTTGGAACATTGTCTGTTGCAGTTTTAGCAACGGCCTTTACCGAATCTTCATAGATGATATCATTACAAAGCTCGATACATTCATCACAGATATAAACGCCAGGACCTGCGATTAACTTCTTTACTTCTTTTTGAGACTTTCCACAGAAGTTACAATTTAAACTACCGTAGGAACCTGCTTTATCTTTACTCATTTTTCTACCTTTGCTTATGCTGACTCTTATTAATCTTTCTTCAACTTACCTTTCGGCTCAATGATGTTATCAATTAAGCCCATATCTTTAGCAAGAGTTGGAGAAAGGTAATTGTCTCGCTCTAAGTTTTTCTCTAAGAACTCATACTCTTTACCAGTATGCTTTACATAGATATTGGTTAACTGCTTTTTAAGATCTAAAATCTCTCTTGCCTGAATTTCAATATCTGTGGCCTGTCCACGAGCTCCACCAAGTGGCTGGTGAATCATAATACGTGAATGCGGAAGTGCATATCTGTGTCCAGCTTCTCCTGCTTGTAGCAGAAGAGACCCCATCGAAGCTGCCAAACCTAAACAATATGTATATACCGGGCAAGTAACGTGCTGCATAATATCATAGATACCTAATCCTGCATACACAGAACCACCTGGTGAATTGATATAAAAATGAATTGGAGCTTCCGGGTCAGATTGCTCTAGAAAAAGCATCTGAGCGACCAAAAG
>DATGND010000062.1:0-3372 GCA_035306925.1 Bacteriovoracaceae bacterium
ACAAAAGGTCGGGGGCGGCAGGATAGATATAACGAAAAGTTATCCAGTCCTAAACTGATATATGTATATCCCCTGGTAGAGGATTTTCGCTCTTACCTTAAAGGAGAACGTTCTGACTGGGGGTTGAAATAATGGTTAGTCACACTATAGCTAACAAAATGACCCTGACAGACAAAATAAGTAAATCGAAAAAAGAGTTAAAGGGGAAAAAAGAGATATCAACACTTGAAATTCCCGCCAAGACAACAATAAATAACTCTATTAGCAAACTGGAGAATATCGAAGAAGAAAAAGAACTCAGGCATGAAATTGTTGAAGAAACATTTAAAGATATTCCGGAATTTGCTGCCCAAATTATTAAAGGTTGACCCGCTGATTTGGGAAGCGGTTCAGCTTGAATACGATAGAAGAAGCAACTATATCGAGGAACATGGGACCAAATCTTACTCACACAATCCAGAAAGAAACTTCTTTGCGGGAAAAGTAGTCTGCGGAACCTGTAATCAGGCATTCACGAGAAAAGGCTGGAAGTCGAAGAACAGCTACAGAAAGGTATGGCAATGCCAGGAACGTTATAAGGTCAAAGGGTTTATGGACAGAACGGAGAAGAATAATAAAATGTAAAATCAAAGAGTTACTAGATTGACTAAGGATAAACCTTTGCCAATTTTTTTGTTAAATCCAAGAAATTTAATATTGACCTAATAGGTAAATGTGATGTATAATGGAATTGACCTGTTAGGTAAATGACATAAAACAAGAATATAAGGAGGTGATTAAAGTGTTCTCAAAATTTATGAGTTTAGAAACTGAAAGACGGGATGCAATTATGAATGCTGCTTTAAGAGAGTTCGCAAGCAAAGGATTTGATGAGGCTTCTACAAATGTTATTGCCAAGGAATCCGGGGTTTCAAAACCTCTAATGTTTCATTATGTAAATAACAAAAAGGACTTTTTTTTGTTCTTGTATGATTACTGCATGGAAATTCTTGAAGCAGAGTATTTTTCTAAGGTGGATGTTGATGAAAAAGACTTATTTGAAAGATTAAGACAGACCTCTCTTCTCAAAATGCATGTGATGCAAAAACATCCATGGATATTTGATTTCATAAGAGTTGCTACCCTTACAGATTCAGAGGCAGTAAATAATGAATTGATTGAAAGAAGAAAAAGAGTTGAAAAAAATAGCTTGGAAAGGTTTTATAACGATATTGATACTTCGAGGTTCAGAGATAATCTGAATATTGAGAAGGCGAAAGAGCTTATTTTCTGGGCGGTTGGTGGCTACGCAGAAAAGATATTGAGTAGGGTTAAGGGATCTGAGGTCGACAGTATTAACTTTGATGATATACAAAATGAGTTTGATGGTTATTTGGATGAATTAAGAAAAGTCTATTATAAGTGATTGGAGGGAGTTTGATGAACATTATTGAAATCAAAGGTTTAAGTAAATCCTATGGAAAGCAGGTTGCTCTAGAAGGAGTGAACCTGAATGTAAAGAGTGGGGAGGTTTATGGATTCATAGGTCCTAATGGAGCTGGTAAGTCCACTACCATACGGATCCTGCTTGGAATGCTTAAAAAAGATGGCGGAGTAGTAAAGATCCTTGGTAAAGATCCCTGGGATAATGCTGTTGAAATTCATAAAAAAATTGCTTACATTCCAGGGGATGTAAATCTATGGCCGAATCTAACAGGCGGTGAAGTCATCGACTTTCTTGGAAGATTAAATGGTCAAGTCAATTCTAACTTAAAACAGGAACTAATTGAAAAATTTCAGCTTAACCTAAAGAAAAGATGTCGTAGCTATTCTAAAGGAAACAGACAAAAAGTTGCACTTGTATCAGCCTTCTTATCTGATGCAGATTTACTTATTCTAGATGAACCGACAAGTGGGTTGGATCCGTTAATGGAACAAGTTTTTCAATCCAGCATTTTGGAAGCGAAAAAACAAGGAAAGACAATATTTTTATCCAGTCATATCCTAGCAGAAGTAGAAGCTTTGTGTGATAGAGTTGGAATTATCAGACAGGGAAAAATTGTAGAGGAAGGAACGCTGGATGAATTAAGACATCTAACTCGTACCACAGTTACAGTACAATTAAACAATCAGGATGATATTAAAGATATTGAAGGGATTTACGATCTTTCAAAGTTGAATGAGAAATGGAGATTTTCTCTTGATACCAATGCGATGGAATCTGTCATGCAAAGACTTGCCCCCATGGGAATAAAAAGCTTGGTTGCAGAACCCCCAACATTAGAAGAGCTGTTTATGCGCCACTATGGTGAAAGCGATGATAGGAAGGGGCTGAAATGATATGAAAAGAAGTAAGTTTGAAGGGACAATGAAACTCCTTAGATTATACTTGAGAAGAGATAGATTTATTTTACCGGTATGGATTCTATTACCAATGATACTTTTGGCCGGTCAGGTATCTTTTGTAGGAGCAATGGAAGATTGGAGGGAGTTTATCACTGAACTTACATCTAGCCCATTGACACAAGCCTATCTTGGTTCAATAGTCCCTCTAAGTAAAGAGGGAGTAGTATTATGGAGAGCGATGCTACAGGGTTCCATGGCAGTAATGCTGGGTGCTTCTCTCACAACGATTCGCCACACAAGAACAGAAGAAACTTCTGGAAGAACTGAACTTCTTTTTGGTAAAGCTGTGGGGAGGTATGCGGGGATAACCGCTGCACTGATTTTATCTTGTATGGGTAGTCTTGTTGCAGGATTAGCTGGAGCAGCTGCTCTTATTGGAGGAGGATTTGCCCTTGATGGAGCAATTTTGGCAGGCTTGACCCTTGGACTTTCCGGATGCTTATTTGCTGGAATAGGTGCACTTTTTGCTCAGATTTTTGAACATAGTGGTGCTGCAAGAGGTAGTATCTTTGCTCTTTATGGATTTACGATGGTTCCGATGGTATTAAATAATATTGCTGGTGGGAGAACAATATGGGCATGGTTTGCGCCTGAATCCTGGTTTCGAATAACAGAACCTTTTGGTGGCAACTATTTCTGGCCACTGATTTTATTTGTTCTGTTATCATTAGTTCCAATGGTTGTTTCAATTAAACTACTAGAAAAGAGGGATTTGGGATTTGGCCTTCTAAGACAAAAGGATGGAAAACCTAATGCAAAACCAGGATTTAGTACTCCTATTGCTCTTGCCTGGTACCAGCACAAGAGAGGAATAATGATATGGTCTCTTGGTATGATTTTTCTTGGAGGATCAATGGGAATTGCAGCACCCAATATATCTGAGTCCATAAGCCCTCTGCTAACAGAAATAAGTTCATGGGCAGCAACTATGCAAAATCTAGGTAACCAAGAAGGATTTATATCAGCACTCATCTATATTCTTGGACT
>DATGND010000063.1:0-5249 GCA_035306925.1 Bacteriovoracaceae bacterium
GAAGTACCTCCAAAGCAGTAACCAATGGCCACAACCTTTGTAGCATCTACTTCTTTTTGAAGTTTTGCATTATCAATTCCGGCCTTAACACGCTTTCTGAGTTCCTCTCTCTTTCCTTCTTTCAAAGCACCTGCAAGTTTAGCGGCTTCTTTCACATCCTTAGCAAGTTTTCCATCACCATAAACGTCGGCAGCTAAAGCAGCATAGCCTAGCTTTGCAATTTCTTTTGCTCTCTCTAAAAGGAAATCTCCATTGCCCATCCAATCAGGAAAAAGCACTACCACAGGAACTTTCTTGCCATCGGTTTTTTGGGGAAGAACAAGTTTGGACTTAAGAGTTAAATCTCCTACTTTATAATCAATATTTTTTACTGTCGAAAAAGCAAAAGTTGGAAGAATCATTGCTAAGAATAACCATTTCATCTGACCTCCAAAAAAAAGGCCCACCGAAGTGGGCCTCATTGATTTAATACTACCAACGATAAAGTCCTGCCCCCCAGGTATAGTCTGAACCAAAGACAGCACTTGCAACTAACATGCCTTTTTTAAGCTTTCCTGCTCTCACTGCTTCATCCATCCCAATCGGAAGAGTAGCAGCTGTGGTATTTCCATACTTCTGAATAGTGTTAAAGATTTTCTCTTCAGGAATCTTTAACTCTTCTGCAATTTTCTGATTAATACGAAGATTGGCCTGATGAAATAAAAAGAGATCAACATCATCCAGCTTCACCTTGTTATGGTCAAAAGCAGTCATCATAGCTTCACACATACGTCTTACAGCATTAACAAAAACTTTCTTACCATTCATCTGTGGGTAATGAAGACCCTTTTCAATCATCTCATGATTAATCATTTCTGGACCAATGGCCATTCCTGGTGCTTGAGTCCAAAGATCACTCGCTCCATTTCCATCACTATAAAGGTGAGTAGAAAGAATACCAGAAGCTTTAGGATCATCTGTTTCTTTAGCACGAATTACAACTGCGCCGGCCCCATCTCCAAAGAGCACTGAAACATCTCGGCCAGCAGTGGTTTTATTTAAACCTTTAGAGTGGACCTCTGCTCCAACTAAAAGAATGGTTTTATACATTCCTGTTTTGATAAAAGAATCGGCCATGCTCATCCCATAAAGGAAGCCTGAGCACTGCTGACGAACATCAATGGCCGGAATTTCTTGAACTCCAAGCTTGGCCTGTAGAATACAACCGGAACCAGGAAAATAATAATCAGGAGAAAGAGTTGCAAAAAGAATACAATCGATCTCATTCTTATCAATTCCAGCATTCTCAATGGCCTTAAGGCTTGCTTTTAAAGCTAGATCTGAAGTGCCTTCCTCTGCATTAACCCAGCGACGCTCTTCAATTCCAGAACGTTGAACGATCCAGTCATGACTAGTATCCATCATCTTTTCTAGATCATAGTTAGTGATGATATTTTCAGGGACGTACATTCCTGTACCAATAATTTCTGCTTTAAACATGACCTCTCCTCTTATTCAGCAAAGGCTTCATTCCATTCAATGTTATGATAGACCTTCTGAACATCATCATCCGCTTCTAAAGCATCTATAAGCTTCATAATTTTGTCATAGCTCTCTTTAGAAACTTCTTTGGTATTTAATGGAATCCGCTCTAGTTCAGCTTCTTCCACTTTAATGTTTAATTCTTCGAGTTTTTTATAGATATCACCATAAGACTCAACAGGTCCTTGAACAGTCACAAACCCATCTTCAACTTCCACATCATCAATATTGTAATCGATTAATTCCATCATCAGATCATCTGAAGACATTCCATTGAGGTTCTCTTCCTTAATAGTGAAAGTGGCCTTACGTTCAAAAACAAACTGCAGACAGCCTGGTGTTCCAATAGAACCACCCCATTTATTGAAGTAAGAACGAACATTTGAAATAGTTCTTGTTGGGTTATCAGTAGCAGCCTCAACGAAAACCGCTACTCCATCAATGGCATAGCATTCGTAATTAATCTCTTCCCAATTCGAAGTATCAGCTCCAAGACCTTTTTTGATGGCCTTATCAACATTATCCTTTGGAACGTTATATTCACGAGCTTTTAGAAGAGCGATTTTAAGAGCAAAGTTAGATTCAATCTCAGCATGACCAGACCTTTTCACGGCCATGGTAATTTCTCTTAAAACCTTAGTGTAGTTTTGTGAACGCTGCTTATCTTGGGCAGCTTTCTTCATCTTAATGTTGTTCCATTTACGACCCACAAGAACTCCTAGAATTTAAATTAATTTAGCCACTTAACTATAACAAAAAGGACCCTTCTCGTCTTAAAAAAAACAGGCAAACTCAATGCTTAATGTCATGAAAAAAAGCCTTGTCGTTTGACATATCAAACAATAGGATTTCTGCACATAAAATTTAATACGGATAGAATGAATATGAAGATCTCCTTTCTTGTTGCCTTGTTGTTTTGTTCCACTCTTTCCATAGCTTCCACTACGGATCGAGAACTTCAAAGTTACATTCAAAAATTTCAAATTCGGGCCCTTAAATATCCAGGTAATAAAAATGAGGCTCTTTTCAAGCTTGGATTAACACTTTTCTTTGAAACGGCCCTTTCCGGGAATAACAATATTTCCTGCCATGATTGTCATAGCGGCAGATCTCATACTTCAGACTGGCTTCCTCTAGGTCTTGGCGAAGGGGCCACGGGAATCGCTGATTTTAGAAATCAGGCCAGTGGAAATATTCTTGCTCGTCATACAACCCATCTTTTTAATCTGGGTTTTGATGAGATTCCAAATTTATTCTGGGATGGAAGAGTCAGCTATCATCACCAAAGAGGTTGGCAGACACCTGAGTCACTTCTTAACGGGCCAAATCCTTATCTTAAAGAAGTCGCTCAAACTCTAGACTCTCTTCTAGCTGTTCAGGCATTATTCCCTATTGCAGACCCGGATGAGATGCTTGGAAAAAACTCCACCCTTTCTCGTGCACAAGCTTGGGAAAATGCAATGGAAAGAATTTTTAAAAGCCGTTTTGCAAAAAAATATGAAGAGATGTTTTCGGCTGCTTTCCCTGGAGTAAAAAAGTACAACATTGGCCATGTGGCCAATGCTCTTGCCGAATTCCAAAGGTATCAGTTCCTGGCCATCAACACTCCTTGGGATCTTTATTTAAGAGGTCGAAAGGATCTGATGAGTGAACGAATGAAACGTGGGGCCATTCTTTTCTATGATAAGGGTCAATGTGTGAACTGCCACACCGGAGATCACATGAGCTCTTTTGATTTTCAAAACATTATGATCCCTCATCTCGGCCCAGGAAAATCTGATGGTGATGATAAGGGTCGTTGGGAAATTACATTTAATCCCAATGACATTTATAAATTCAGAGTTACTCCTCTACGCAATACGGCCCTCACGCCTCCTTACATGCATAATGGTTATTTAAAAACCATGTGGGATGTGATTGATCACTATGACCATCCAATGCGCTCACTTATGCACTCTGTTTGGGATCCTTATGGTGATCCACGCTATAATGAACCACTCATTCTTGATTATAATCGCGATCGCATAGTGCAGAGAGCTCGTTCTGCAGCGACTCCTGATATGCTTCCTCGTTTTATACGATTTACTCAAGAGGAAAAAAAGGATCTCTATTGTTTTCTTATGGTAGGATTAACAGATCTATCATTACAAGATCATTTGACCCAACCAGGAGTATTAGATGAAATTGATGATTGTGACCCTCTTATTGGTTATCGCGCCTACGATCGTTAAGGCCCAGGAATTTACACTTTTTAACCAAGATCAAGAAGAGATTTCACTCAAAGACTTTAAAGGTAAGACCGTGGTCCTCGAATGGCTAAACCACGGTTGTCCATTTGTAAGAAAACATTACGATTCTGGGAACATGCAAAAGCTCCAAGAGAAATGGACTAAGAAAGATGTTATCTGGCTTTCCATCATTTCTTCAGCTCCTGGTAAGCAAGGTCATGTGGACTTTCAAGGCGCCCGTGAGGAAGCCAAAAAATACAACTCTAAAGCTACCCACATCCTCCTTGATCCAACTGGTGAAGTAGGAAAGCTCTACGAAGCTAAAACGACACCCCATATGTATATTTTTAATAAGAACGGTGAAAGGGTTTATGAAGGGGCCATTGATAGTATTCCTGATACCAATCAAGACTCTATCAAAAAAGCAACAAACTATGTGGACGAGGCACTTACTCAACTATCTCATAACAAAAAAGTAAAAGTAAGCAAAACGAAAGCCTACGGATGTAGCGTCAAATATGCCGACTGATTCAATCTACTTTAAAGAGATAGCTTACCTCCTCTTAATAGAATAGAATATTCGAATCGAGATTTTTTTTCTTAGGAGGAGGAAAGATGATCTTTAAATATATAGTACTAGCTGCGGCTGTTGGCCTATTCGTTTTAACCCAATACTTACAAGCATAACTCAAGTTCTATAAAGAATCACAAACTGTTCTTTACCATTTACCTCAATGAAGTGGATTTCTTCTTGATGGCCAAGCTGATTCATAGAATCAAGAAATTTTTGAAGATAAGCGCGACCAGGATCACTGAGAATAATAACTGATCCTGGTTTACTATAACGAAGTAATCCCAAAGCAACTTCATTAGGATGCTTACTTTCATACAAAATATCTGAACCTAAAATAACATCAAACTCTCCCAGATTATTATTTTCTCTCCAGTTGAGTCTTTGGTAGTTGATTTGAAGTTCAGAGTGTCTTCCATTCCTTTGAACGTATTGCTCTACATCTGGATGAAAGTCGGTGGCGAGAACATCTGCTCCTAGGTGCTTAGCTACAAGACTTGGAAGGGCCAGACCACAACCGAGCTCAATCACTTTTTTATTACTCACTAAATCGGGATGAGAAGCAATGAAACGGGCCAGAGCTTCACTCGATGGCCATAAGACACCGAAGTAAGGACAAAGGTCTTCGGCAAAAGGATTTTTTTGTTCTTCTTCAGTCAGTTCATTACAAAGAATGTCGATGGCCTCATCAAGAGATCTGATGACTTCGAGAACAAACTTTTTATCGGCAATATCTAGAATTTGAGTTTTTGTAGGATACTTTACACTTATGGTACGCATGCTAGAAGCATAACCATAAAAAAAAAGAAGGCCAGAAAAGAATCTGGCCCTCTTTAAAGTTTAGTAATTATCCTTGATATTCAGGTTCAATAACTTTTTTACCTTCTAGTTCAGGATCAACTTTTTTCTTCCCAACTAGTTCAGGATCA
>DATGND010000064.1:0-2563 GCA_035306925.1 Bacteriovoracaceae bacterium
ATTTTCCGATTTGGGGAAAGATCAAGACGGCCCTTTGGCTTGTTTTAGTAATATTGGGAATTCTTTCTACGAAAAAGAAGTTTGCATCAAAAGGCTTATTTGGGGCAATTTTTATTTTAGGAACAATTACAACAGCAGTAGCAGTATTTAAGCCAACATTTTGATTTATTAGTTTTCTCGAAATAAAAAAAGCCCTGTGGGTTAAACAGGGCTTTAGTATTTTTTCACTCATTGCTGAGATCGAAACTGAATTTAAAATGGGGTGACCGATGGGACTCGAACCCACGACAACCAGAACCACAATCTGGCGCTCTACCGACTGAACTACGGTCACCGCTGATATGAGGATTCAATTTAAATGACATACCACCCTAAAGTCAATGGCCGATTTAAAGGATTTTGAGATTTTATTGCGAATTTCTGCCCAGCGTAGATAATTATATATATGAGATATTTACTTTTGTTGTATTTCTTCCTTTTTTGCCCGGTGGAGGCATCCATTATGGGCATTTCAACTCACCCGCTAAAGATCCATTCCCAGGCCTTTACAGCAGAAATGTTAGGACACATGGGGCATTCACGTGAAATAGGAATGGGTATGCGCTATACCCGCGATTTAGATTACTTTAAGCGTTTTGATGTAGCGGTTTCCGCAGGAGAGAACTCTCAGAGCTACTTAATTGGGGCCGGGCTTGAGGTGGAAGTTCTGAGCGAGGATATCGAAACGCCGCGAATGGGGATTAAGGGATTTTATCAATACCAAAAAGAACTGTTCGCCAATTATTCACATTTAGGAATTGCTCCCAATGTGAGTAAAGGTTTTTCTTTGGAAGGGATGGAGTTCTTTCCTTTTATTGCTCTCCCAGTGGGAATGAAAATTGATAATGCTTCTGATGAATTTATCTATTCTGCAGCTTTGAGTGCAGGAGTGAGTGTTCCGGTTATGAGAGACATCCTAGTGAACCTGGAACTAAATCGTGACCTTGGAGCAAGTTCAGACTATATTGGTTTACTCATTAGCTGGATGTGGAATTAACTATGATCTTTTTTTCTGACTTTGATGGAACTCTTACTCTGGATGGAAAGCTCACAAGAGAATTTTTTGAAATTCTTGATGTGGTTGAAAGACGAGGAGATGAACTTATTATCGTTTCTGGTCGTTCTCTTTCCTGGGGACATTTTTTCCTTACTCACTTTCCACTGGATTATTGCATTATGGAAGGGGGAGGAGTCGTCGTTTATCGAGATAAAAATGGCCTGATTCAAGAGAAGAACTTTGTCAGTGATGAAGAGATTCAAAGACTCGAAGAATTTACAGAAACGCTTGCAACTGCTTATCCGCAGATTCCTCTCTCAAAAGATTCATTCGGACGAAGAACTGACCGGGCCATGGAATATCATGAGATGAGTGATGAGGAAATGGAACTTGCCATTGAACTCATGAAAAAAGAAAAAATTAATTTCTCAAAATCCAATGTTCATATCAATTTCTGGTGCGGTGAAATTTCAAAGTATTTAGGGGTGACGAGATTCATTAAGGAGTTTCGACCAGAAATCCTTGAGAGTAATTGCTACTTCTTTGGAGATGCTCCCAATGATGAGAGCATGTTTGAACTCTTTCACAACTCTGTTGGCGTGAGCAATATTAATCACTGCCTTGACCGCCTGACTCACAAACCGAGAATAATTATGGAAGGTGAGGAAAATATAGGGGCCAAGGGAGTCTTAAATTTTATTTGCTCCCTTTAGCCTGTTATTTGTGGTTGTATCTCATTTTAAGTAAGTACTGAAGCGAAGTAATAGCGCCATTTTCAGAGTACTGATACTTAGTCACTAGATTCTTAATCATTGAATCTATTTGCGCTTTTAAATCTTTGGAAAGGCCACTGAATTTATTTTCTCTTTTCTCTGCAAGGTAAAGCATCAGATTGCTTGCAATCTTATCAATGACTTTCTTTTGTTCGTTTCTAAAACTTTCCTGTAAGAGGTTCACCAAATCAGAGAAAATTTCCGAGTACACAATTTGTTTTCCCGGATTATCAAGAGCATAGGCTCCCAGACGTGCAATAAGGTTAGACCTGAAGTTTTCAGGAGATTCATTGATAAAGACATTGGACTCAAACTCTGAGATAAAGTAAGAGTCTGGAGCTTCATATTTTCCTGTCACATTATTTTTAACTTTCTCACCCTTAATCAAGGCATTGATGGAGAGAATATATTTGGAGATATATTCTTCATAAGATCGATCATCGATAAGACCTAGAGAATCCCTTACTTCAGCGTCAAGCAGATCAAGACAATGAGTTTCAATCAGATCACAGAAAGCAAAAGGATCGTGATAGGCCCCTTGAGGAGGGATATTTAAGAAATCAAATTCATCTTTTTTCTCGGAAATGGCACGAAGAGCTTCCAGCACTTCCACAAAGGTTACGTTCTTAGTTGAGTAGGCAAGATCATAAATGATTTGCTTTAGTTCTCGAGGAGAAATTCCAAACTTTCCTTCATAGACCAGATCATTGTCATACTCATTGAAGACATCACGGACATGGGCGCGAAGGACCTG
>DATGND010000065.1:0-7843 GCA_035306925.1 Bacteriovoracaceae bacterium
GTTCTTTCTGCCTTGGCCATAAATCTTCCTTAATAACGTGGTTTCTTATCAAAATGGTGTTCAGCTCTAATGTGACGAATAGTTCCTGACTCTGAACGCATAACAATAGAATGAGTATAGCATCCCCAGGATTTAAACAGGACCCCATCTAAGAAGTTACCAGTCGTAACCCCTGTTGCACAGAACATCAAGTTCCCCTTAGCAAGATCATTGATCTGGAAAACTTTCTCCATGTCTGAGATTCCCATTTTCTTAGCACGCTCAATTTCTTCATTATTTCTCGGTTTTAAAATACCCTGGAACTCTCCACCTAAACACTGGAGAGCAGCGGCGGCAATCACACCCTCTGGAGCTCCACCGATTCCGAAAAGAATATCAACCCCTGAATTAGGATTGGCCGTAGAAATAGCAGCGGAAACATCTCCATCTCCGATAAGTTGAATTCGTGCACCAGCAGCTCGAACTTCATCAATGAGATCTTTATGGCGAGGTCTATCTAAAATAATAGCTGTTAAATCCTGTACTCGGCTTTTCTTGGCCTCAGCAAGACGTTTGAGATTCTCAGTTGGAGACTGAAGAATATCAATAACACCCTTTCCTTCTTTTCCTGTGGCAATTTTTAGCATGTAAGTATCAGGAGCATGAAGCATATTCCCTGCTTCACCAATGGCCATCACCGAAATGGCATTCGGACCACCGTGAGCACAGATGGTTGTTCCTTCTAGCGGATCAAGGGCAATTTCAAGTTTAGCACCAGTACCTGATCCCACTTTTTCACCAATATATAACATAGGGGCTTCGTCACGCTCACCTTCTCCAATAACAACAGTAGCATCACACTCCACTGAATCAAGCATGGCCCTCATTGCATCTACTGCAGCTTGATCGGCGGCTTTCTCATCTCCACGACCCATTAGTCGTGCTGAAGCGATTGCTGCCATCTCGGTTACTCTCACAAATTCCATGGCAAGGTTTCTATTCATATGACTTCCCTAGTTAAAAAGTTTTAGACACGTCAATTATAACCACAGATTATGGCTTCATAAAGAGTTATTAATAAGAAGAGAATAAATGGAAATGACTAAGTGAGAAAAAGGGCCCTAGAAGGGCCCTTCATTTTACTGGATATTTTGAAACATTTCGGCAACACATTCTTCAATTAAGGCCCTACCTTCCAGATTTAATTCTCCACATCTAAGAGGCGGTGTAGAAGGACGGTTAGGACTATAAGTAATGCGTAATCCGTAAGAAGAACCCATCATTGGAGTAACAGTAAGTCCACCTGTACTAGTTCTGTTCTCCCATGTTCTCATCATAATTTTAGTAACTAAGTGACCAGCAATAGCTCCCGCAAGAACGTCACTCGCCCAGTGCTTATTATCATGCATACGAGCATAGGCCGTAAGAGCAGCGACACCATAAGATAAGTAAGGTACTAATGGCTGATCTTTATAAACTTCAGCAATAACAGTTGCTAGAGAAAAGGCTGCTGAAGTGTGACCAGAGAAGAATGAAAATCCAGAATCTCCAAACTCATATGGGGAATCGGCCTTATTAGGACGCGTTCTTAAAAAACTTTTCTTAAAAATTTCTGTTACGAGCTGAGTAGCAAGTCCTGTAGAGACTGCAAAAAGTCCAACTTGTTTAAGCTTCCCATTATCCATCACAGCACCCACGAAGTAAGCACCTGCGACTATCGGGAAAATCGCTTCTCTACCGAACAGGTTGGCAATATTAGCAACCTGTTGGGTCTTAGTAGTTTTGGTTTTTTGAACAAAGTCCATAATCTCTCTATCAGCAGCAAAAACAATTGTTCCTAGAGAAAGACCACTAAGAAGAAGTTGTGTGTCACTATCAGTGATTTTTAAAGGGATAAAGTATTTCTTTTCCGCAGAATCTTTCGTAAGTCCAATAAAGTCCTGAGGAGTTAGTTTAGGAGTAATTTGTGTTTGCGAGAATGTTCCCTTACAAAGGCCTATGCTAACATCACACCCCATCACTTCATCAACAGCTCTTTGAGAAGTTGATCTGATATCAATGATCTCTCCGTTATACTCCATGCAGGTTCCCAGAGTTAAACAAACGGGTTGAGCGAGAGCTGAAAACGACATTAAGAATAAAAGGGACGCGATTAGCTTCATAAATTACCTCTTTGAGAATTTACAAAGACTTTAAAATAATAATTGGAATAAAAGTGACTTTTTAAAGGATTTACTCAGGCCGTCTAATTACTAATCACTAACTGCCTCACTTGAATGTGAGGCAGTTAATTTTGTGCAGTTTTCAAATGCTTAGAGTCAGCCTCTCATGGTTTCAATGACTTAACTCTTGAAAAGTACCCTTTCAGTTTGCATACCCTATGAAGGTATGGCCCCTAACTGCCCTAATTCTGCATGAACATTCTTTGGATCAAAAAACTTAGTTCTTAAGAACGGTCGTTTTTATTGTCGCTGCGAATCTCGCTAAATCGCACGTTTCATCTGTCTTCAATATCGAAAAAGTTTTTTTCTCACGCCACGGGAAACTCTGGTCACGGACATGCAGTAATAAAATTGAACGACTAAAAATGCATTCGGATATATTCATCGACTTTTATAATTAGACTTATCTTCAAGCTAATCATAGAAAATGAAAGTCTAAAAATAAAAAGAGAACCTTTGGAGGTTCTCTTTTTTATTATTTCATCAACAATTAAGTGAGGCAGTTATTACTTGGAAAGTTCTTCTTTGATTAGTTTCTTGAGTGGCTCAAGCCCAAAGCTTGGTAGAGGACGGCCATTCACAAAGAAAGTCGGAGTTCCCCTCACCTGTAATGTTTCAAGATCCTTAATATCCTGCTCAATATTTGCAAGAACAACAGGGTCATTCATCTCATTTCTAACACGCTCAATATTAAGATCAACCTCTTCTAAAAATTTCCAAACAAGGTCTGGACGTGGATTGTGGTGATCTCCCCATTGAGGTTGATACTTATAAAGAACTTCGAGGGTTTCAAAATAACGATTCTGTTTTCTGGCGGCTTCAAGAATCTTAACCACATTTAAAGAATTTGGATGAAAGGGTGCATATCGGAGAACAAGTTGAACATCCTTATTCTCTTCAAGAATTTGTTTTACATGTGGATAAAAGGCACGACAGCTTTCACACTCAGGATCAAAAAACTCTACTAAGTAAACTTTAGGATTCGTGCTTCCCATACGAGGAGCGTAGTCTCTTAAAAATATTGTTTGATCAATTCCTGAAGTAGCTTTGTCTTGTGAAGACTTATAAGCATAAGTGGCCATAAAATAACCAGCAATTAAAGAAATAACCACTGCAATAATGGCAAATAATTTAGTTTTCATAGTTCTTCCTATAAATAAATAAAAGTATAAGGATCAATGAGAATCCAAACAAAGAAAGTAAAGGAATTGTGATAAAGCCTAGCCATTCAAGCTGAACCGTTGTGCAAGATATACCTCTAACACATGGAGAAGCGCTTTCCGGTAGAACTTTGTAATAGAGAAGATTGTGGTAAACAGCAAAGCCCCATCCTATTAAGGCCAACGGGAAAGTATAGCGAAAAACGGACTTATCCAATTTTAAAAGTCCGACAAAAAGAAGGATCGGTAGAGGATACATACAAATACGCTGATACCAACAAAGGATACATGGAGGAAGCATCATTACTTCACTGAAAAACAAACTTCCAAGTGTTGAAACAGCACTGATAATCCATGCTATAAAAACGATAATCCAGCCTATACTCATTTTCCTCTCTCCAATTGCAGTCAGGATACCCGCTTTTTTAGCTTTTGATAAGCTTCATTAATCTTCTTCGTTTTAGCTTCTGCATATTCTTTTTGATGATCCGTTCTGAACTTATCAGGATGATTTTCTTTAAGAAGCTTATGATAGATTTTTTTTAATTCTTGGGCGGTAAAAGTCTTACCAGGTTTTAGTTTGAACAGAATTTCTTCCGGAGTGGCCTGAATTTGTTCATTAGGCTTCTGAGAATGTTGTTTCTTTCGATGGGCGGTATTTTCATTAGATGTTTTTTTCTGATTTCCTGTTGATTGAGATTTATCCTCGCGCTTTGTCTCATCTTTTTGTTTGTTTCCGCCAAGGTTTTTCATCCTCTCTTCAAACTCTTTTCTGCGCTCCTCCTCCATCTTTTTTTGAAAGTCCATATCTATACTTTCATTATTTTGAGTACTGCCTTGGGGATTCTTAGACTTCTGGAGATTTCGGTAATAAAGCAGAAAGGGAAGTTTAATGAAAAGAAAGTAGCCGGCCAGTATATAAAAAACCAGCGGCCCGAGTTTCATGGCCGCATTGGTTAAAGTAGTAATGTAATACTGACCTGCATCCATATTATATTAACAAATCTTCTAAAATAGGTTTAAAGTCATCCACTCCATCATGGACTTCCCGGTTCTGATACAAATCCCAGGTTTTGAAAAACTCCGCTTCATCAGCAAGTAATCTTCCTGAGACCTTCTCAATATCAGCTGGGCTTAGTGCATAATCAGCAGCGACCATCTTTAAAAACAAACTAAATTTATCTAAATCCATAGACCTCAAATTTTAACTTAGTTAAGATAAAATACAAAGGAAATGATATGCTAAAACTCCTTATAATCTCTCTCTTTAGTTTTCAGGCACTAGCAAAAACAAACATTAAAATATCCGGTCCAGGACTGGCCCGTTATGCCTCAGGAAGAGAGTATCCCTGTACAGAAATTTTCTTCGATTTAAAGATTACTAAGAATGCTCTCTTCTTAAATCAAGGTGGCTATATTTGTGGTTTTTTACAGGCAAGCTTTGACTCCTTTAAGATGGATATTCACGAGGGAAAGCTTTGGAATGAAGGTCAAGAGTTAGGTAAGATTTCCGACCATGAAATCTCTTACCAAATTTATGACCCCAGCGATGACTCCACCTACTTCTTTCAACTTAAAAAAGAAGACACAGGCTATACTTATTTTGAAGAGTGGCATGATGGAGAAAAAATCGCCTTAAAAGTTATGGGCACCCTCCACCTTATGCCGCTACTACCGTAGAATGATTTACTCGATGATCGATGCAGAAAACTCGATCACACTCTTTAAGGTTTTTTTCCTCATCAGAGATAAGAAGAACCGTTTTCGAAGTAATTTCGAGAGTCTTCTTCAAAGCAAAGTGATAAATCAAGTCTACGTTTGCAGGACAGGAATCTTCTATGACGAGAATCTTTGTATCGGCCAGGAGAGCACGGGCAAGGCACATAAGCTTTCGTTCTCCGCCAGAAAGGTTAAGTCCCCCACTCATAACCCTTTGATCCAAATCCAGGTTGATATTTAAAAAGGAAAGTACTTCTCTGATCTCCTCTTCGCTCTTTCGATCAAGAGGATCAAGATTAGAGCGAACCGTTCCACGGAAAAGTTCTGACTTATCTGATACAAAAGAGATATACTTGGAGCGATCTATCTCATCGTTAAAATCAACCTCTCCTAGTTTAATTCGTCCCGACTTTAATCGTTTCGAACCATTTATCATACCTAAAAAAGCAGAGCGAGAAACATCACTCATTGAATAAATCCCTACTTTTTCTCCGGTCATCACTTTTTCATTTAAGTAGTCAATCGAGTTAAAACGATCCCCTGCCGAAGAAAAAATAACATTTTCAAAAACCAGATCCTCATTAGCATTCTTTGGCAGAATACGAGGAGTTGCTTCAAGACGAGAAAGCTCATTAAACTTTTTAACAAAGATCATTTGAGAATCGGCTTCATTGACAGATTTAACCGACCAGCAAAGATTCTCCCAGAACTTAAAGCTATAAAGGATCATCATCGAAACAAGACCTTTTCCCATAAGTCCCATCGAGCTGGAATAATACGCGTACACAATCACACTGGAAGAAATAAGTGATCCAAGGCAAGAGACCTTAATCACAAACCAACGGGATAATACCGTTTGGAAGCTAATGGCATCCTGATACTGATCAAGCCCTTTATTGAGTCTTGAAAGAAAGTATCTTTGAGCATTAAAGGCGCTAATAACTTCTCTTCCTTCAATAGATTCTCCAAGGGCCCGAATGCGCGGCACTCTTGCTTCTGCAATAAGGTTTTTTAACATACATAAATTATTCCGATACAATCTAATCACCTTAGTGAAAGCAAAAGCAATCGGAACCAAAACTAAACAAATAAGAGGCAGAGTCACAATCAATACAAAGATGGAAGTGACTGTATGAAGTAAGGAGATAAAGGCATCTTCCAGACTGAAAGTTAAGTCCTTTTCAATCGTATCCAGATCTTTTGAAAAAACATTCAGTAACTTGGTTTCAGAATACCAATCAAAGAATGATATGTAGTTACTTAAGACACTAGTTAAAACAGAGTCATGAAGACTTGTAGCGGCCTTAAAGGTTTTGGCCGACCAAAGAAAGTTCTGAGTTCCGGCAACTATAGCAAGAACAGTACCGATTCCAAGGTAACCAAGAGACCAGAAGTACCCACCACTCACATTAGTCCACTTCGCAATGAAAATATTCTGTAGGATTGGAAGAAAGGCTACCCCTAAAGCAGTTAAGACCAGGAGTGAAAAAGTAAAGACCACTCTCTTTCTTCCCTGAAAGGCATGCATGGCCCGTAAATAATAAAGATAAAGGGAAGGAGTGACCTTCTCTGGATAGGTTTCTTCCTCCGAATCATTAACCTCTTCTTCAGAAAAATTATATTTTTGTACATCCTTACTTATCGGCTCACTCTTAGCCTCAGTTTCATAATGAACAAGTTCATAAAACTCTTCGTTTTGGAGTAATTCATTATAGGTACCCTGATGGAGAACTCTGTTCGAATCAATAAATACAATCATGTCAAATTTAGGAAGATGTTTTACTTGAGAAGTAACAACAATCTTTTTCTTATGTTTCCATTCACCAAACAAGAGATTTTCAAAAATAGAGTCCACTTTATACTTCTGAAAACTTGAACAAGGTTCATCGAGGAGTAAGACTTCCGGATTAAGACAATATGTACGGGCCAGAACAATCTTCTGCTTCTGAGCAAAGCTCAGTCCCTCTCCTCCTACTTTAAGCCTGGTTCTTAGACCTCGCTCAGAAAAAGTAAGATCAGTATTAAGGAAGGTTAAATCAAGAGACTTATTAATAACTTCCTTCTTGATACTTTTTCCGAGAGTCAGGTTCTCAAGGAGTGAGGACTCAAATAGATATGGGTCCTGCGGTTGGTATCCAATGACTTTTTCTTCAAAAACCGGAATGAGGTTATTTAGAAGTGTTGACTTCCCTCCTCCTAATCTTCCGACAATGGCAACTGACTGATGATTAAGAAACTGCAAATACGGAATTTGAACTTTCTTGGGCACTTCGCTAAGCAATTGCTTAATTCTTTGATTGGCCGTTAGAGCACCAGCAAGATCATTGGAAATTTTTGAAATCTGTTTTAATGAAGGCTCTAAAAATCCAAAGTAACATAAACAAGTAAAGGCCAGTTCCGCTGTTAACACTCCACCATTATAAATATAGATTCCGAAAGCAAGAGCCGCTACCATAACGTTTATTAATAAAAAATTAACAGTGGACAAAGCTTTAAGCTTTATCAATCTATTCCAGAAAAACTGCTCTCTTCTTCTTGGCTTCTTAATGTCGTTAAAAACAGCATCTTCCCAGCCGAAAGACTTGATGGCGTTTATATCATTTAGAAAGCTTGAAAATGTTTCAAGTCTCTCATCCTTATTTCTTTGAATGGCAGATTGAAGACGGGAGAACTTTTTAGCATATAATCTTCCCAAAGGAAAAATCGAGAAGAATAAAATAAGCGGTAAAATTGCTGAAGGTCCAAGGTAGTAAAGAAGACAGA